>CAIKJM010000557.1 GCA_903827735.1 uncultured Rhodanobacter sp.
CATCAATCAGCAAGTTTCTTCGCGAAGAAGACGGCATTACGGCGCTGGAATACGGCATTCTGGCTGCGTTGGTGGCGACGGCATTGGGTGTTACCTTTCTGCCGAAGCTTAAGGATTTATACACAACGCTATTTACGACCATGTCAAATGCGGTGGCGAATGCTAGCGGCTGAACTGGTGAAGAATATCTTCGCGGTTCCCGTTTCTTCATGACGACTAGTTGCCAAGAAGATACTTCATTGTGATTGGCCTATCTAACTAATAGCAAGTCATAGGGACGTAATGCATGACTTCACCCCCGCAGGCCATGGCTATTTTGCTCTGTCTTTTAACCATTGTCAGCGATGTTATTGAACACCGGGTGCGTAATACATGGTTGCTTGCGGCATTGATTATCGGCGCGGGTTGGATGATCTGGTCATGGCTGAATGAAAACGGCGCTCCGCCATGGACGGCAGGGGTCGGGTTGCTGATTGGTTTGCTGGCGTTACTGCCCTTTTACGTCATGCGCTGGATGGGGGCAGGTGACGTGAAGTTTTTTGCCACGCTGGGGTTTCTGCTGGGTGGCAAGGCATTACTGCCGATATGGATCATCGCCAGCGTGCTGGGGGGCGTGCATGCCATCGCGATCTTGCTGTCTCGTCTCGTCATGCGTCACGCCGGCACCGGATTGACGGCATGGCAGGCGCAGATCGGCCAGTCGTATCTCTGGCAGCGCGTGTTGACCGCCAGGAACGGGCGCAAAGGCTTGCCGTATGCCGCTTACATGGCTATCGGCGCGCTGCTGACGATGAAATTTACGAACTTGACGCACTGGTGACGCTGATGAAGATCGCGACTCGCTCGGATGTTGCTGCCTCAAGCTTACCCGCGTCGACGGGCGCGGTGCGACGCAGGTATGCCGTGGCGGCGCGCTCTCGGCAGAATGGCGTGGTGGCGATCGAATACGCGCTGGTCTTTATTTTCGGACTGCTGCCGCTGCTGCTGCTCACACTCTCCGGCGTGCTGATTTTCGCGGCCAAGCAGTCCCTGACGCTCGCCGCCGACAACGGTGCGCGCGCGGCCTTGCAGTACAGCCCGAGCAACGCGGCCCGTCAGGCCACGGCTTGCGCGGTCGCTTCCGAGTCCATGCAGTGGCTGCTGAATTTTTCGGGTGAAACCCCTGACTGTGCCGATGGGCCGATCGTGGTGTCGACTATCGCCTGTCCGTCGAACGCAAGCCTGATGTGCGTGCAGGTCGTGACCTCTTTTGACTACGCGGCACACCCCTTTATTCCTGGCACGAAAGCCGTTTATGAGTGGGTGCTGGATCCCATCACCAGCTCCGCCATTGTTCAGCTTACGTGAACCCAAGGCTCGCCCGGCGAGCCGGAGAGTGATCGATGCCGAAATTCACCCGCATAGCGGCTTTGTTACTGGTGGCGGTGGCTGTGGTGCTGGCCGTTCTGGCTTTCAGCATCGGCCGACGCGCGACGACGCCGGTCGCCGCCGACGTATCGGCTACGCGCGCGCTCGGCTTTGCCCCGGAACCGGCGACGGTGCCGGTAGTCGTTGCGGCAGCAGGGTTGCCGGCCGGTACGCCACTGACCGCGTCATCCTTGAAATTAGTTAACTGGGCACAGCGTCCTGCCGACGGTTACGGTGATGTGGATGCGGTGGTGGGCGGTGTGCCGCTCGTCGATATTCCGGCGGGCACGGCGGTGACGTCCAAGGTGCTGGCTCGCGGTTTGTCGATGGCTTTGAAGCCGGGTGAGCGGGCGGTGGCGGTGCCGGTGGATGAGCAGGCCGGTGCCGGCAACCGCGTTGTGCCGGGCGACTATGTCGATGTCTTCGTCAGCCTGAAGGCGCCGCCGACGATGAGCTATCAGCCCGCTGCGCACGAGGTTGTGCCTGATACATCGCAAACGCGTCTGCTGCTCTCGCGCCTGCGCGTGCTGGCCTACGGCAGCGACGATCTTCCTTCGTCCTCGGCAAGAACGGCACCCGCACCGACCGCCGATGACGGCAAGCCCAAACCTTCCAGCGACGGTGATACGCGGTCGGTTGCCACTGCTGCGCCTAGCCAGAGTTCGCCGAAAGACGTGCCGCATACCGCGGTGCTCGCGGTACCGGTGGGCGAGGCGAGCCAGCTGCTGCTGGGCGTGCAGAACGGCAAGCTGTCGTTAGGCGTGCGCCTGCCTACCGACGATGGCCAGCCGGACGGCGCGCTATTTCCGTCACCGCGGCCGGTGCTCGCGGCGCGCAGCGATCTCACCCCTGAACAAAAGCAGCAGCTGCAGCAGCCAGAAAATCAGGCGTTCGCTGGCATCGACGGCTCGGGTTTGGCTGGCCACGATCCCTTTGCAAAAAGTCCTTTGCGAGCCGGACATGCAAGCGCCTCCCCAAGCATCCAGATCATTCGTGGCGCCTCAGACGACAGCGCTCGCCCGGCCCGGACTAACCCATGATGCGATGGATTTCCTACATGACCTCGACTGCACGCCTCGCTTCGGCCTTTCGTCAGCGAACCATGGCCGGCTTTGTCGTCGCGATGCTGGCGCTGCCGGCCTTGGTCGTGACGGCGTCCGCCCAGACGCTCGATCTGCAGGCCCATGAGCAGCGTCCACTGCGGTTGGCTAAAGACCTGGAGCGCATTGCCATCGCCGATCCAGCGGTCGCGGATGTAGTGATGCTGAAGGGGCGGCCCGAAGCGCTGTTGGTCGGCAAGAAGCCAGGACAGACGACGCTACTGCTGTGGCACCGCGGCGCGGCGTCACCCGAACGGCTGGTGGTCAATGTGCGCAGTGCGCTGCAAGCGCAGGACAACGGCGTGGATTTATCCGTGCAGGACGACAGCGCCCTGGTGCAGGGCAGCGCGCCCACGCTTCTCGATCACGAGCAGACGCGCGAGGCGGCATTAGCGGCCGCGGGCAGCAAGGGTAGCGTTGTCGATGCCTCCACCGTCGCCACCGGCGGCGTCGTGCAGGTCGACGTGAAGGTGGTCGAATTCGATCGCACGGCGCTAAACCAGCTCGGCCTGAGTTTCACCAATACCAACGGCGGCTTCAGCTACGGCGTGACCAGCCCCACTGCGGCAGCCAATACGTCGGGAAGCAGCGGCAGCGCGCTCACCTCGGCGTTCAACCTGGTAGCCAGCTCCACCACCGGCAAATGGAATGCGAGCCTCAACCTGCTCAAAAGCGACGGGCTGGCGCGCGTGCTGGCCGAGCCGAGTCTGGTGGCGCTATCCGGTCAGAGCGCCAGCTTTCTGGCCGGCGGCGAGCTGCCGATTCCGGAGCCGCAGGGCCTGGGTACCACCACCATCGTCTACAAGTCGTTCGGCATCGGTTTGACCGTTACGCCGACCGTGCTGTCGGCCGACCGCATCGCGTTGAAGGTGGCGCCGGAGGCGAGCGACCTGGATTACTCCAATGCGGTGATCCTCAACAACATCTCGGTGCCGGCGCTCACCACGCGTCGCGAGGACACCACGGTGGAGCTGGGCGACGGCGAAACCTTCGTCATCGGCGGGCTGGTCAGCCAGTCGGTGATGAGCACGGTCAACAAAATTCCACTGCTCGGCGATCTGCCGATCATCGGCGTGTTTTTTCGCGATCTCACCTACAGCCGCCAGGACAAGGAGCTGGTGATCCTCGTAACCCCGCATCTGATCAAACCGTTTGCGCGTGGAACCACGCTGCCGTTGCCCGGGCAGCGCGAGGCTAATCCGAATCTGCCGGTGTGGGGATCGTTCCTGCTCAATCCGGCCGGCTCGGACCAGCTGCCCGGGTTTTCGCGCTGAGGCCCGGAGTGACGATCATGCAAACGCGACCGACGCTTTATTCGATCAACAAGCCGGAGCCCGGCGTGGATCTTCCGTTCTATTCGCCCGACGAAAAACGTGCCAGGCACGTGGCGACACGGCTGCGCCATATGGCGAACGTGCACTGGGTCGATACGCGTGATATCAGCGGCACCAACGAACCGGTGCATCTTTCCGGCCCTCCGCTGATTCTGCTGGATTACTCACTGATGCAGGCCGAGCACTCGTCCATGCTCGCGCGTCGGCTGATCGACGGAACGCCGGGCGTCTCTTTGCTGGCGGTTGGCTCGGTGGGTACTGACAAGGCGGGCGTGGTGCTGGCGGCGATGCGCGCGGGCGTGAATGAATTTCTCGACGTTGATGCCAAAGACGAAGACATCAGCGAACTGCTGGCGAGAATGAACTGCGCAGTGCGATCGCCCGCCGCAACCCTGACACCGGTACCGCGTTCGCGCGGACGTCTGGTGCTGCTGCTCGGCGTGCGCGCAGGCGTGGGCACCAGTACGCTGGCCGCGCATTTGGGTTCGCTGGCGAGTCCGGAAAAAGCGCCGGTGAAAGGCGCGCAGGCGGATGCCGCAGGCGTGCAGGTACTGTTGCTGGATCTCGGTAGACCGGCGGGTGACGCGGCGCTCTATCTCAGCCTGCCAAATGAATTCCACTACGAAAACGCGCTGAAGAGTGCCCGTCGCATCGACGCCACGCTAATCAGGACGGCCTTCAGTACGCACGATGGCCGGCTTTCGGTGCTGTCGCAGACCGCCGGTACCTTGGAGAGACCGGCCGACACGGCCGAGCTGCCGGTCTTGCTTGATCGTCTGCGCCAACATTTCGATCTGTTGTTGACCGACGTCGGCGGCCTGCCCGTTTCCGAAGTGCCGCTGCCCCTGCTGCGCGAGGCCGATGAGATATGGCTCGTCGCCGACCAGAGCATCGGCGCGATGATGTCGCTGGACGCGACCTTGCGTCAGCTCGACGCTCGCGCCATGCGCGATGAGCGGCTGTCGCTGGTGATCAACCGGCACGACCCTACTGATGGGGTCACCGCGACGCAGATCGCCAGTCGTTTCAATCTGCCGCTGCTGGCCCTGTTGCCCGAGCGTTCGCGCGCGCTGCGCGGCAGCGCCAATCAGGGCCAGCTGCTGCACCAGAACTCGCCGAGTGATCCGTATGTGCGGGCTTTGAAGAGCCTGCTCGGGCGGCTCCAGGTGGCCGGTGTCTCGGCGAACGAACGCGCGTGGTGGAAGAAGCTGATCGACAGAAAGGGCCGGTGATATGGATATCGATCTGATCCCGTTCGAACACACGCAGGAGTTTCACGACACCGTATCGGCCGCGCACGAATTCCTGCTGAACCGCATCGAGGATCAACGCCTCGACATCGCGACGTGGTCACAGGCCACGGCGAGCAAATACGTCGCTATCGAAACCAACGCTTTCGTGCAGGAATGGCGCATTCCGATCAATGAGAGCGAAGTGCAGAAGGTGGCTTCGGCGCTGCTCAAGGAACTGACCGGATATGGACCGCTGGACGATCTGCTATCCGATCCCGAGGTCGAGGACATTCTGGTAAACGGCTATCAGGACGTGTATGTGTCGCGCCACGGCGTGCTGAAGCGTGAGCCGGTGCGTTTCAGCGACAACCGCCACGTATTGCGCATCGTTCGCCGCATCCTCGCGCCGCTGGGGCGGCGGCTGGATGAGGCCAACCCGATGGTCGATGCGCGCATGGCCAACGGCGGCCGCCTCAACGCCATCATCGAGCCGCTGGCGGTGAGCGGGCCGAGCGTTTCGATCCGCAAGTTTCGCCAGGATCCGTTCACGCCCGACGACCTGATGGCGCGCGGCGCGTTCGACCACAACCTGCGTGCGCTGCTGCAGGCGGCGGTGGAAAGCCGCTGCAATATTCTGATTTCAGGCGGCACCAGCTCGGGCAAGACCTCGCTGCTCAACGCGCTAGCGAGCTATATCCCGTTGAACGAACGCGTGGTCACCATCGAGGACACCGCCGAGCTGTCGCTCAACCACCCGCACGTGGTGCGGCTGGAAAGCCGGATCGGCGGCTTTGACGGCAGCGGTGCGGTATCCACCCGCGATCTGCTGCGCAACAGCCTACGCATGCGGCCCGATCGCATCGTGGTGGGTGAGGTGCGCGGCGCCGAAGTGCTGGAAATGCTGCAAGCCATGAACACCGGCCACGACGGTTCGATGTCCACCATCCACGCCAATTCGGCACGCGATGCGCTGAGCCGATTGGAAATGCTGTGCGGATTTGCCGGCTTCCAGGGCAGCGAAGACAGCCTGCGTCGGCAGATCGCCAGCGCGATCGACTTCATCATCCAGATATCGCGCCTGAGTAACGGCCATCGCGTGATCTCGTCGGTGACAGAGGTGATCGGCCTGACCGACAAGATAATTACCACGCAGGAAATGTTCCACCACGAGACATTTATCGACACCTCCGGCAGTGAGCGCAACCGCTGGCCCGCGCTGGGCTTTCATCCGCATACGCACAAGCTGGAGCCGTTCCGTGAATTTCTGCAGCGCACCGCCATGGAGGCGCACGGATGATCCTCACGCTTGCGCTGCTCAGCGTCGTCTCGTTGCTTATGGCCGTTGCGGTGGAGCTATGGTGGGGTAGCGCTGCGCGGCAGCAGCAGCGTCGAAGCGCGGAATTCATCGAACGCAGCTTGGCCAGCCAGACGCATGTCGCGCCGCCGCTGCCCGCTGTCGCCGTGGGAAAACCGTTGCCGTATCGATCGCAGGCTCTGGTCACGGACGGGCTATTCTTGCGCGCAGGCTTGCCGACGGGGTGGCGTCTGCCGGCTCAACTGGCGATGCTTGGTCTGGGGCTGGCTTGGCTCGGCGCTTGGCGCATCGGTACGCCGTGGGCGATACCGGTGCTGGTGGTCGCATATGCCCTACTTGTGTGGTTCTGGCTGCGCGCGCGTATCGAAAAGCAGCGCCAGCAGATGATTCGCGAACTGCCCGATTTTCTCGACGCCGTCGTGCGCCTGGCGACGATCGGCAACAGTTTGCCGATGGCCTTTCAGACGGCGTCGAGCACCGTGCCCATGCCGCTGCGCAGCGTGCTCGACCGCACGATGGTTTCCGTGCGCAGCGGCATGGAGCTCGATCAGGCGCTGCAGCTGGCGTCGCAGCCCTATCGGCTCGAAGCACTGCAGCTGCTGCAGGTCGTACTGGGTACGGCGGTGCGCATCGGCGGGCGAGCCGATCACATCGTGCAGCGCATGAGCGACTTCATGCGCGATCTGGATCAGGCCCAGCACGAGCTGCGTGCGATTACCGCCGAAACGCGCATGTCGGCCTGGGTGCTGGGTCTTCTGCCAGTCGTGGTGGCGATCATCCTGTCGCTGCTGAATCCAGCCTTTTTTCATCCGATGTTTACCGAATCGCTGGGCCGAAAAATTCTGCTGGTCGCTCTGGTCATGGAACTGTTCGGCGGTTTTCTGCTGTATCGACTGGCGAAGTCGCTGTGATGGATTTTCTCAACTTAGGGAGCAGGCCTAGTGATGGCTGAACTCTTACTCGCATCGGCGGCCTTTGTGCTGGCCTTAGCGCTGGCTCTCGTCGCTTGGGGCCTGCTGCACCGCGTGCGGCAGAGTGATCAGCATGAGCAGGTCATCAACGAGGCGCTGGCGCGTGTGCTTCGTCGAGGTCCGCAAGCCGACGAGACGGCCACGGTAGCTACGTTTTTACGCCGGTGCCGGCGTTGGCTGGAGTCCGTTGGAACCCACTTCGAGGACGGTCACCTCGGCAGGGCGCTACTGGCCAAGGAGGATCTGCTGCTGCTTGATCAGACCAATCACAACACCACTTCGGGCCGCGCGCTTTTTCTGGG
>CAIKJM010000558.1 GCA_903827735.1 uncultured Rhodanobacter sp.
CCAACGTGTGGCTCAATAGCGGAAGCGCTTGAGCAGGTCGCCGTACGCGTCGATGCGCCGGTCGCGCAGGAACGGCCAGATGCGCCGCACGTGCTCGCTGCGCGCGAGATCGATATCGACCACGAGCAGCGCGCGGCCTTGTGTTTCCGCCTGCGCCAGAAACTCGCCCTGCGGGCCGGCGACAAAACTGCTGCCCCAGAAGGTGATGCCGCTACCGACGTTGGACGGATCGGACTCGTGGCCGGTCCGGTTGCAGGCCAGCAGCGGTAGACCGTTGGCCACCGCATGACCGCGCTGCACGGTGATCCAGGCGTCGCGCTGGCGATTCTTCTCGGCCTGGTCATCGTTCGGGTCCCAGCCGATGGCGGTGGGATAGAGCAGCAGGTCGGCACCGGCCAGCGCCATCAGGCGCGCGGCTTCCGGGTACCACTGATCCCAGCACACCAGCACGCCGAGTTTGCCGACCGAGGTGGCGATCGGTTCGAAACCGAGATCGCCCGGCGTGAAGTAGAACTTTTCGTAAAAGGCCGGATCGTCGGGGATATGCATCTTGCGATATTTGCCGGCGATGGCCGCCGAGCGATCGAACACCACGGCGGTGTTGTGATACAGGCCGGTGGCGCGCTTTTCGAACAGTGACGCCACGATCACCAGCTGCAGCTCTTCGGCCAGCTTGCCGATGCGTTCGGTGCCGGGGCCGGGAATGGTTTCGGCCTGGTCGAATTCTTCCACCGATTCGCGCTGGCAAAAATACGGCCCGTTGTGCAGCTCCTGCAGCAGCACCAGCTCGACGCCGGCCGCCGCCGCCTAGCGCAGACCGGCCTCGATCGCGTCGAGATTCGCCTCGCGGCTGCCGCGATGGGCGTCTTGCAGCAGGGCGACCTTCAGGGTATTGCGGGTCATGGGCTCAGTCCTCGGACGACAGCTTTTACGTGGCTAGCCGTCAAGTTTAGCCGATGCGGGAAATCTCAAGCCGATTCGCTACCGTCCCGGCGACTGCTTTGCGCTCAGGACTTCCAACCCGGCAGCTGCATGGTGATGCAATGCAGGCTGCCGTTCTGCCAGATCAGCGCGCGGCACGGCACCTGCACGACCTCGCGCCCGGGATGGGCGCTGCCGATGATGCGCGCGGCTTCATCGTCGGCTTTGTCGCCGTATGCCGGCACCAGCACGGCGCCGTTGACGATCAGGTAATTGGCGTAGGACGCGGCCAGCCGACGGCCCTCGTCGAGTATGGGTTCAGCCCACGGCAGCGGATAAAGCTTGTACGGCCGGCCGTCGCGGGTGCGCAGTGCGGCCAGTTCGCCGGCCATGCGCTGCAGCTCGTCGTGGTGGGGATCGCTGGCATCGTCGCAAGCCTGAAACACGATGCGGTCGCCGGGCGCGAAGCGGGCGAGGGTGTCGATATGCGCGTCGGTGTCGTCACCTTCAAGATAGCCATAGTCCAGCCACAGCACGCGGTCGGCGTGCAGGCCATCGCGCAGGATGGCGCTCATTTCCTCGCGCGACTGCTCCGGATGACGCTGCACCAGGCAGCGCCACGTGGTGAGAACGGTCCCTTCGCCGTCGCTTTCGATTGCGCCGCCTTCCAGTGCCCAGTCGATGCGCCGATGGCTGGCGCCTTTGCCGAACAGGCCCGCGCGGAACAGGCCGGCGACCAGGGCATCGTCCTGTTCCGAGCCAAACTTGCCGCCCCAGCCGGTGAAGCGGAAATCGGTGAGCTGGTATTTGTCACCACCGGCGCTCAGCGTGATCGGACCGGAATCGCGCAGCCAGGTGTCGTCGTAAGGCAGTTCGACAAAGCGCACGCGTTGCAGGTCGACGCCATGCTCGTGCAGCCGCGCTTCGACGTGCGCATGCAGCTCAGCATCCGGCACCACGATGATCAGCGACTGGAAGCGCACCACGGCAGCGGCCAGCGCGACATAGGTGGTTTCGACGCTGGCCAGGCGATCGGCCCAGTCGGTGCCGGCGTGCGGCCAGGCGATCAGCACCGCGGACTGCGGCTCCCATTCCGCCGGCAGGCGCAAGGTGTGGTCGGTCATGCGAGGTATTCTCTAAGGTCGGTAGTGGCTTCAGCCGCCCATTCTACGACGCCGTTATTGCGCACATATAAACCAAGCATAGAAAACGCGGCCTGCGTCGCCACAGGCCGCGTTTCTGAAAGATAGAACTCAGTTGACGGCAGCGGGATTGGTGTTGTTGCCCGCCGGCGTGTTCAGCACCGAGTGGATCACATGGCTGCGCTCGAAATACACGATGAAGTTCGCATAGTCCCAGCGGTTGATCACCGGATGCTTGCTGCTGTCGCCGCCGCGCGGTGACAGCTTGCTCTGCGGCGCGCCGTAGGTTTTTTCCACCTGCGCCATGCTCATGCCGCGGCGGGGCAGGTTCATGCTGTTTTCCTGCTGCACGCGATGGATCAGCAGATTGTCGCCGTGGGTCTGCGTTTGCGGCGCGGCGCTTACGCCGGACGATGCAGCAAAACTGCCGATGGCTGCGAACGCGATGACAACCGGCAAACCGCGAATGAACTTGACCATGGCTCCCCCTATTCCTGACAAGGCTGTGTGCGTGCAAGTTGGTTGCACGCACGGCTTTATACCGCAATGTTGTAGCAAAACCGGCGAGCGTGTTCCATGCCTTGGCGGGCTTAATGTCGATAACGCTGAACGTCAGCGCTTATCCGTTCGCATCAGCTCACGCCAATTCGGACGAAATACTGATCTGATCGGCGCCCCGCCAACACCCGCGCTATGCTCCCTCCAAGGCAAGAATACCTTGATCCCCGCTATCATGGGCGGCTGCGGGCCACAGCCTGCCCGATTCGGACACCGGCGACACCATGATTGCTTTTCGACACTTTGCCTTGCGCCGCGGCACCCGCCTGCTGCTTTCCGATATTGATCTGGTCATTCAGAGCGGCTGGCGGCTGGGCGTGATCGGCCGCAACGGCTGCGGCAAGTCCAGCCTGTTCGCCGCGCTGCAGGGCAAGCTGGACGGCGATGCGGGCCAGCTCGACATACCGGCCAAGCTGCGGCTGGCCTCGGTGGCGCAGGAAACCCCGGCGCTGCCCGATGCCGCCATCGACTACGTGCTCGGTGGCGACGAAGAGCTCGCCGCCGTGCTGCAGGAAGAAAGCGACGCCGCCGAAAGCGGCGATACCGAGGCGATGGCCAGCGCGCACCAGCGCATCGAGGAACTGCACGGCTACGACGGTCGTGCGCGCGCCGGCAAGCTGCTGCACGGCCTTGGCTTTCCGCCGGAAACCCACGAACGGGCGGTGCAGGAGTTCTCCGGCGGCTGGCGCGTGCGGCTCAATCTGGCGCGTGCGCTGATGGCGCCGTCCGAGCTGCTGCTGCTCGACGAGCCGACCAACCATCTCGATCTCGATGCCGTGCTGTGGCTGGAAGAATGGCTGCGGCGCTACCAGGGCACGCTGCTGATCATTTCGCACGATCGCGAGTTTCTCGATGGCGTGATCACGCACACCATGCATCTGAACGATGGCAAGGCGAAGATGTACACCGGCAACTACAGCGCCTTCGAACGCCTGCGCGCCGAGCAGCTGCGCCAGCAGCAGATCACACATGAGCGCGAGCAGGCCGAGCGCGCGCATCTGCAGTCCTTCGTCGATCGCTTCAAGGCCAAGGCCAGCAAGGCCAAGCAGGCGCAGTCGCGCATGAAGCGGCTGGAGAAGCTCGCCGGCACCGAGGCGGTGCGCGCGGAGCGCTCGTTCCACTTCCAATTTGCCAAACCCGACCGCCTGCCGGACTCGATGCTGCAGCTCGAGGACATCGTCACCGGTTACCCCGACGACAAGGGCGGCCCGGACAATATCATTCTGGACAACGTGCGCTTCAGCCTGGAAGCCGGCGACCGCATCGGCCTGCTCGGCCCCAACGGCGCCGGTAAATCGACCCTGGTGAAAACCCTGGTCGGCGAGCTTGATCCGTTCAGCGGCGAGCGCAAGGCGCACAAGGATCTGCGCATCGGCTACTTCGCCCAGCACACCGTCGAGAGCCTGCGCGAAGGCGCCAGCCCGCTGGAGCATCTGATGGACAAGGCGCCGGGCGTGGCGACCCAGGTGATGCGCGATTTCCTCGGTACCTGGAATTTTGCGGGCGATCGCGCATTCGAGTCGGTCGACGGATTCTCCGGCGGCGAGCGCGCGCGCCTGGCGCTGGCGCTGATCGCCTGGGACAAACCCAACCTGCTGCTGCTCGACGAGCCGACCAACCATCTCGATCTGGACATGCGCGAGGCCCTGGCCGACGCGCTGTCCGACTTCGACGGCGCGCTGGTGCTGGTCTCGCACGATCGCCATCTGCTCGGCCTAGTCTGCGACAGCTTCTGGCGCGTGGCCGACGGCGTAGTGGAAGGTTTCGACGGCGATCTGGACGACTACGCCAAGTGGCTGCGCTCGCGCGGCGCGGCCAATAAAAAGGCGGCGAAGGCCGGCGCTGCGGCCAAGCCGGTCGCCGCTGTCGTCAAGGTCGAGTCGCCGGAAGAGCGCAAGCGTAACCACGCCGCCGCGCGCGAGAATGAAAAAGTGTCGCGCCAGCGGGTGAAGAAAATTGAAACTCGCACTGCAACCATCGACGCCGAGCTGACGAAGCTGGAGGCCACGCTGGCTGATCCGGCCACGTATAACGGCCCCACCGGCGAGATGATGCGACTGGGCCAGCGTCAGACCGAACTACGCAAGGAAAAGGATGCGCTGGAAACCGAGTGGCTGGAGCTGCAAGAGCAGCTGGAAGCGTAAGGTATCGATATGACCGCGAAGCCGGAGACAACCGTGCATCTGTGGTTGCCGGCATTACCGGCGACCGGCACTGCGAGCGCGTTGCGAGCGCTACTGCTTCGCGCTGATCGGCTCAGCAATGGACGCGCCGGTTATCTGGCTGGCCTGGGCGATTACTTTGCCGGTGCTGACAACTCGATGGCAGCCGCCGCTACCACGCGCGAACATGTGGCTCACGATGCCGGTGAGGATACCTGGCTGTCGGCGGACCCCGCCTGGGTCCAACCGGAAATGAACGGCGTGCGGCTGCTGGCCTGCGGGCAATTGCAGCTGACGAGGGACGAAGCCCTCGCCTTTGCCGATGCGCTGCGACCGGCGTTTGATGACGCGGGGATCGCGCTGGAAATCACTACGCCGGATCGCTGGCATCTGCGCCTGCCGCCGAATACGCAACTGCCGACGTTCTCGGCGCCCGAGCAGGCGCTGGGTGAGGATCTTTCGCAGCACCTGCCGCAGGGCGCCGAAGGCAAGCGCTGGCGCGTGCTGATCAACGATATCCAGGTCCTGCTGCATCAGCATCCGCTCAATAGCGCGCGGCGCGCGCGTGGCTTGGCGCCGGTGAACAGCCTGTGGCTCTGGGGCGGCGGTGCGCTGTCGCCGCCGCTGCCCACTACATTGACCGGCGTCATCAGCGACGATTTGCTGCTCACCGCACTGGCCGTGCGCGCGGACATCGAGACTCTTGCGCGAACGGAAGCAGCTGTTGCCGCCGCTGCGAATGGATGGCTGATCGATCTGCAGGATTTGCCGATACGCGAGATCGAATCCGTTTGGCTACCGTTGATCGATGCCTTGATGCATCGCCGCTCGCTGCGTCTGCACTTTGCCAGCGGCGAACGCTGGCAGAGCAAGCCGTGGCATCGCTGGCGCCTGTGGCGTCGGGGAGAGCGTTGATGACGCCGCAGCTGCGCCGGCGGGCGGTCAGCGGTGTACCCAGCGGCTGGCCCGATGCGGTGCACGTCGTGCTGCAGCAGATCTACGCCGCACGTGGCGTGCTCACACCCGATCAGGTCGAACACCGCCTGGCGCGTATGCTGTCGCCGCAGGCGTTGGGCGGCATGCCGCAGGCGATCGAGATACTGGTCGAAGCGATCCGCGACGACTGGCGCATCGTGATTGCCGGCGACTACGACTGCGATGGCGCCACCGGTACGGCGGTGGCCGTGCGTGGCTTGCGCATGCTGGGCGCCAAAAAAGTCAGCTATGCCGTGCCGCATCGCTTCATTCACGGCTACGGACTGAGCGTGGCGCTGGTCGAGTCGATGCAGCCGACGCCGCAG
>CAIKJM010000559.1 GCA_903827735.1 uncultured Rhodanobacter sp.
GCCAAGCTCAGCATGGGCGCGCTGGCGCTCAACGACATCTGGTTCGGCGGCCAGACGATGAACCCCTGGCTGCTGCAGGAAGGGGCGTCCGGTTCCAGTGCGGGTCCCGGCGCCGCCACGGCGGCCGGACTGGTCGGATTTTCCATCGGCAGCGAAACCGGCGGCAGCATCGTCAGCCCGTCGATGCGCTGCGGCGTCACCGGACTGCGCCCGACCTACGGCCGTGTACCGCGCACCGGCGCGATGACGCTGTGCTGGAGCCTGGACAAACTCGGCGCGATGACGCGGTCGGTCGAGGACACCATGCTGGTATTGCACGCCATCAGCGGACCGGACGGTATCGACGTGGCCAGCGTGCCCAGCCACCTGGCGTATGATGCCGGCGCCTCGGTCAAGGGCCTCAAGGTCGGCTACTTTCCGAAGTGGATGAAGGAAGACCCGGCCACCGAGGTGGACCGCGCCTCGCTCGAAGCGATGCGCAAGCTTGGCATGGTCCCGACCGAAGTCAGCCTGCCGGACTGGCCGTACGATTCGCTCAATCTCATCCTGTTTGCCGAGTCGGCTGCCGCCTTTGAGGAGCTGACGCTCAGCGGCAAGGCCGACGAGCTCAGCATGCAGGTGCCGGATGCGTGGCCTAACCTCTTTCGCGAATCGCGCTTTCTGTCGGCGGTGGATTTCGTGCAGGCCGACCGGCTGCGCCGCAAGGTGGCTCTCGAGATGGCTCGCGTGATGGCCAGCGTGGACCTGCTGCTGGTGCCGTCGTTGCGCGATGAGATGCTGGTGATCAGCAACAACACCGGCCATCCGTCGCTGACCCTGCGCACCGGTTTCGTCGAGGTATCGCAGGCGCGCAGCGACTGGGCGCCGGATCCCAAGCATCCGCTCCCCACTTTTTCGCCACCGCGTCGCGTGCCTTACGGCGTGACTTTGATTGGACGTCTATTTGACGAAGGCACGATCGCCCAGGCCGGCCTGGCGCTGGAGCAGGCGATGGGCGCATCGAGTGAGAGGCCACCGGGGTTTTGACATGATTGCGCCGGGACGATTTGTGTCCCGGCACGATCGCAGCCCGGTATGCATGACGGTGCATTCGATGTGCCGTCATCTTATGCTCAACGGCGTCTTCGTCCGCGCGGAAACCAGATCCGATGTTCAAGTTGCTGCGTCGCCTGATGCTGGGAATAGTGGTCCTCGCGGTTTTTTGCATAGGCTGTGCATCAACGCCACGTGTTCATTCGCCGCTACACATTTTGTTCGTCGGCAACAGCTTGACGTATGTGGGTAATCTTCCGGCGGTTCTCGATGCGCTTGCCTCAGCTAACGGCCGCCGCGTGCAGAGCGACATGATTGTCGAAGGCGGCGCGACGCTTGCTCAGCGCGTGGCGGATGGCTCGGTGGCGCGCGCGCTGCGTGGAAAACACTATGACACCGTGGTGCTCCAGGAGCGGGGCGGCGACGCCATTTGTTCGTCATCCAAGCCGGATTATTGCCCGGCTGCCGAGGCCGCCTTGGCTTCGCTGACGCAGCTTGCACGCGAGCACGGCGCCACGCCGATTCTGCTGGGTACGTACCAGACGGCACCACCGATCTCGAAAGTGCTGGTGGAGACCGAAGCCGCCGCGGCAAGGCGGCTTTCTATTGCCTATGTTTCTCTGTCCGAGCGGGCGCGTTTCGCTACCGAGTTTGCGCCGAGCGCCAACTGGTTCTACACCGACGGCGGGCATCCTGGGCACGACCTGATTCTGCTGGAGTCCGTGCTGCTGTATCGCCAGATATTCGGCCAGCTGCCTGAGGCCACCGCCTTTTCGGTCGACGCGCCGATGTTTACTCCACACTCCAAGTTTTCTGCGCCGTTGCCGACGAGCCTCGTCATCTTTTCCAAAGATACCGAGCAGGCTTATGCCTATTCCGCAGACCGTGTCGCTAAGGCCCTAGCTATTGCCGAGCGAGCATCACGGTGAGATGGTTTCGCCACACGATGCGCCGAGTCGACAGTTCCACGCATCCAACATCCGCAGTGAGGTAGCGAACGCATGAAGACAAAAGGGATGCGCAACTGGGAGAAAGCCCGCGCCGGCGGCATGACACGCTTCGTGCTGGTCAGGGGCGTGCTGTCCTATGGACTGACCATGTTTATGGTGATGACTTTTATCGTGCACCGCGGTGATTTGAGCACGCGGTTTATCGCGATATCTGCGGCGCTTTGGCTGGTCGGTGGCGCCGCATTCGGCGTGCTGACCTGGGTTTTGATGGAGCGGATCTACCGCAAGTTTGTGCCGAAGATCATGGCCTGATCGGTTGCTGGATGCCAGACGGCGGCGTTTCCGCTCCGCACAAGGCCAGCAGCCGATCACCAGTGATAGACGAACGCCAGCGCTTCGGAGATTTGCGTCGCCGAGCCGAACCGGGTCGCTAGCGGGCTGTCGGCGGCGTTGCCGAGCAGGCGGCCATAGGTCAGGGCCAGCGCTACGCCGGTGTGCTGGCTGGTGGGCACGAAAACGTCGTACTCCAGGTCGGCGAGCTGGCTGCCGCTGCCGGGGCGCCAGGACGGCACGTCCAGTTCGCTGGCCTGGATCGGAGTAACGCCGAAAAAGCGGCTCATGGCTGGGCCATTCATCGCCTGCCACCGCACCTGCAGCGAGTGCTCGATCAGCCACACCTTGGGCAGGTCCCACTCGGCATAAACATTGAGATAAGCGCCCGCGCCGTTGATGTCGTGACTGAGGTTGGTGCCGACGTCGAACTGCTTGGTGAGCTGCCATTCCAGATAGCCGCCGGTGGACAGACGCGGCGACAGCGGGTTGAGTTTTTCGCGCAGCCGCGGGCTCAGGTCCTCGGTATCGCGGCCCCACTGGTAATCGCCAAAGAAGCCGCCGTGCAGCACGTTACCGCCTATCACATCGACCTGCAGGCCATCGAGCGTCGACAGGCTGACGTGGTCCGGCCACTCGAAGTCGACGTAGGGAATCGGCTCATTCCGATGCGATTTGGCTCCCGGAAAGCTCGGCAGGCGCTCGATCCCCGCGCCCAAGGCCAGAGTGATGGCATTCGGGTCCGGCGCCGCACCGTCGCCGGTATCGGCGAGGCTCGCAGACGACCAGAGCAGCCCGCCCAGCAGGCAGCTTGAAAGCAAAAAGGCGGAAAGCTGAACGCGGCGGCCGGCCGAATGCAGCGGGTTCAAATCGGGCAAAGCGAATGAGGACACGGCGGAAAGGCTTACGGTACAAGGAATTGGCAAGCATAGGTGATTTGACAGGAAACGCGGATGCATGCAATTCAGACCCCGGGACATCTTTCGTTAAGATTTTGAGAAAGGAGGCCGAAAGGGAGGGTTTCTATCCTTCACACATGATCTACAAAATCGAACAGCCAAAGCCCATGTCCAACTGGACCATTCTGTGCGACTTCGACGGCACCATTTCCGTCGAGGACGTCATTGACTCCCTGCTGGACCGTTTCGGCAAGCCGGGCTGGGAAGTGCTCGAGCAGGATTGGCGCGCTGGCCGCATCGGCTCACGCGAATGCATGTCCGGCCAGGTCGATTTGCTGAAGATGACTCGCGACGAGCTGGACACGCATTTGGCCGGCCTGTGGATTGACCATGCGTTCCCGGGCTTCGTCGCCAAGGCGCGCGCTCTCCATGTGCCGATCCGCGTGGTCAGCGACGGTCTGGACTACGCGATTCACAAAATTCTGGGCCGCTACGGCCTGGACGATCTGCCGCTGGCCGCCAACCATCTGGCGCCGGCGCCGCCGCCGAAGCAGTGGCAGCTGACCTCGCCGTTCCAGGCGGCCGGTTGCCGTAGCGGCACCTGCAAGTGCGCCTGCGTGGCGCAGGCGCGCGCGGCTGGTCCGGGCACGAAAACGTTGCTGATCGGTGACGGTGCGTCTGATTTCTGCGCGGCGGATCGGGTCGATTTCGTCTTCGCCAAGCACCGTCTGATCGAACACTGCCGCGCTGCGGGCATTCCGTATGCGCCGATCACCGGTTTCGAGGATGCGCTGGATCTGCTGCCGCGCCTGCTCGACGGCAGCCTGCTGGAAGATCACGCGCCGCAGCCTGCGCTCAGCGTGCCGTACTGATCGTGCGTGAATGATGGTATGGCGGAAGCTCTGGCTGAACTTCCGCAGCGTTACACCTTCTAAACAACTCCCTTGAATTCTCACGGACTCCCCGCCCATGAACGCTTTCGACAAGAACGCCCAGGTCGTGATCGACGACGCGCAGCTGCTGGCCGACGAGGCCAAGTACAGCTCGTTCGGCGATACCGTGCACTATGTTGATCCGCCCAAGATCTTCCGCAGCTGCGAAGGCAGCTACATGTTCGATACCGAGGGCACGCCGTTCCTCGACCTGCAGATGTGGTACTCGGCGGTCAAC
>CAIKJM010000560.1 GCA_903827735.1 uncultured Rhodanobacter sp.
GGCTTGCTGCCGTCGCCGAGTTGACCGGTGACTTGAACTTCATTGCGATCCCAGCCGGTGACGGTTACGTCGCCGGCCACATTGCTTACGCTGACCCGGACCGTAGGGCTGGCGTCGTGGCGCAGATTGATCGGGGTTTCGGCCAGCGCCTGACCGACGCATAGGCATAGCAGCAGAGGCAAATAACGCGAGGTTTTCATCATTCGGTCCAAGTTTTTGATCAACCTGCGTCGCTGGCCAGCTGACGTAGCTGGCTTTGCTGACGCTCAGTTTGGATAAGCAGCCGCTGCAGCGCTGGCGAGTGGGGCGCCTGCTGCATCGCCTGCTGCAGCTCCATACGAGCGGCATTGAGCTGCGTCGCGGCGCCGGCCAGTCGCGGATCGGCGGGCTTCCAGTTTTGTGTTGGCATCGTGGTGCTGGCCACAGGTGTCGCCATGGTGGCGTTCTTGGCATGCCAGCCAATGGCGCCCGCCAACACGACCGACGCGGCGAAGCTGGCGGCAATCAGCCAGCGACGCGGGCCTGCCGATCGAGACGTTGCTGTCGGCGCCGCGCCAGCATCGGTCGGTCCGGCTTCGTCCAGCGCAGCGTCGATCGACGGCCATAAATCTCGGCGCGGTGCCATGGGCTGACGCAGATCGCGCATTTGTCTACGCCATTCAAATTCGTTCATGTCATTCTCCCGCATCGGCGGATCCCAACATTTTGCGCAGCAAGCCGCGAGCGCGGTGTAGTTGTGCCTTCGACGTACCTACCGCCATGCCCAGCTCATTGCCGATCTCTTCGTGCCGCCATCCTTCGATATCGTGCAGCACCAGCACCGCGCGGGCGCGCGGCGGCAGCAGCGCGATGGAGCGCTCCAGCTCATCGCGCTCGGCGGCGCAAAAGGGCGTCTGGCCGGGATCGGGCAGGTGTTCGTCATCGACCATGCTTACAGGATCGGCGCCGCGGGCGCGGATATCCATCAGTGCGACATTGACGGCAAGCCGGTAAAGCCAGGTGCCGAAGGCGCTTTCGTAGCGAAAGTCCGGCAGCTTCTGCCAGGCGCGTACAAAAGCATCCTGAGTCAGATCTTCCGCCCGCGCGTGGTCGTAGCCGGCAAGCCGAAAAACCGCGCCATGCACGCGGCCTACGTGCAGGTGATACAGCCGCTGGAACGCGCGTCGGTCACCGGCTGCCGCCGCGCGGACATCGTCACTGTCGTTCGCTATCGCAGTGGCGACGGGTGGCATGGAAAGTCCAATGGCGTGGCTGGCAACGTTCATCTTGCCAGCTTGGATGCATCCAGACGCAGAAAGGTTTGAATGACGCCGCACGCAATACCCGGATCCCATCGCTTTCGTGGGTGGAAGCGAAAGCGCGCGGCGGGCGTTGATGAGAAACGCCCGCGGGAAGCACTACCACACGCTCAGGACGCCGCCGCTCTCCGGCGCGGCTGCTCGGCGGCAACCAGCAGCGCGCGCGCTACCCGCTGCTGCTCGTTTCGCAGACGGTCGGGCAGTCGCGGCGCAAAGGTTTCGAGATAATCGCCGATTGCCGCCAGCTCGTCCTGCCAGGCGCCGTTGTCGACATCGAGCAGCGCGTCGAGACTGTCGCTATCGATTTTCAGACCGTCGAGATGAAGTTCGTCGGCCTGCGGCAGTGTGCCTATCGGGGTTTCTACGCCGGCCACGCGACCGGCGACGCGGTCGATCATCCATTGCAGCACGCGCAGGTTGTCGCCAAAGCCAGGCCACAGGAACTTGCCATCCGAACCCTTGCGGAACCAGTTCACGTGGAAGACTTTCGGCAGCTTGGCGCCGGCCTGATCAAACGACAGCCAGTGCGCAAAATAGTCGCCGTAGTGATAGCCGCAGAAGGGCTTCATCGCCATCGAATCGCGGCGAAGTACGCCCACCTCGCCGGTTGCGGCTGCGGTGGTTTCCGAACCCATCGCTGCGCCCATCAGCACGCCGTGCGTCCAGTCGCGCGCCTCCATGACCAGCGGTAGCAGCGAGGGGCGGCGACCGCCGAACACGATCGCGCTCAGCGGCACCCCCTGCGGCGCCTCGGCTTTTTCCGACCAGGTCGGGCACTGCTCGGCCCTGACGGTGAAGCGCGAATTCGGGTGCGCGGCAGGGCCGTTGGCGGGGTCAAAGGGACGACCCTGCCAGTCGTTCACCGGGGTGCCCGGCAGGCCTTCCCACCACGGCTGGTTGTCGGCCGTCACCGCCACATTGGTGTAGATGGTGTCGTGCGCAATGGTAGCCAGCGCGTTGGGATTGCTGCTCTCGCTGGTACCCGGGGCTACGCCGAAAAAACCGGCCTCTGGGTTGATGGCGTATAGACGTCCATCGTCGCCCGGCCGCATCCAGCAGATATCGTCGCCGATGGTCCACACCTTCCAACCGTTCTGGCGATAACCTTCCGGCGGGATAAGCATCGCCAGGTTGGTTTTTCCGCAGGCAGAGGGAAAGGCTGCGGCGATGTAATGCGTTTCGCCCTGCGGATTTTCGATGCCGACAATCAGCATGTGTTCGGCCAGCCAGCCTTCCGTATGCGCCTGGTTGCTGGCGATACGCAGCGCGTGGCACTTCTTGCCCAGCAGCGCGTTGCCGCCGTAGCCGGAGCCGTACGACTGGATCGAAAGCTCTTCGGGAAAGTGCATGATGAATCGACGATCGGGGTCGAGCTCGCCGGTGGAATGCAGGCCTTTGACGAAACGTCCTTCGCGCTCGATGCGCGCATGGGCCGCGGCGCCCATGCGGGTCATGATGCGCATGTTGGCGACGACGTAAGGGCTATCGGTGATCTCCACGCCGCAGCGCGCCAGCGGGGAATCGATCGGCCCCATGCAGTAGGGGATCACATACAGTGTGCGACCCACCATGCAGCCGTTGAACAGCGCGTCCATCTTCGCGTGCGCTTCGGCCGGCGCCATCCAGTGATTGTTCGGGCCGCTGTCCTGTTGGTCCGTGTGGCAGACAAATGTCAGGTGTTCGACGCGCGCCACGTCGGACGGACTGGAGCGATGCAGGTAGCAGCCGGGATGGGTCTGCTGGTTCAGCTCGATCAGGTCACCGGTCTGCAGCATCTGCCGTACCAGAGCCTGATATTCGGCGTCCGAGCCGTCGCACCAATGTACCCGCTCGGGGCGGGTCAGCGCGGTCACGTCGTTTACCCACTGCTGCAGTGCTTCGAGCGTGCTCGACATCGGTGTCCTCTCTGGTCTTGCATGAATTCAGAGTGGAAACGGTAGTTTGCGCAGATTGGCATTGCAAGGCGTGATGCAACAAAGCGCTCTACGGGCGTTACTCGGTTTGCCTTAAAGCGCGTCAATCACGCCGGGATCAGGGTGGCGATCATGTGCTCGACATAAGCATCGAACTCTTCGTGATTGATGCGCGGCAAACCCAGCGTGAAGTTCAGCTGCAGAAAGCCCACATAGGCAGCGTAGGTCAGCCGGGCGCGATTGAGCGCCTCGGTCGAAGGCAGCCCGGCCTCACTGTACGCGGTGGTGAGAAACTCCATCCGCCGCTGCGATACGCGCGCCATCACCGGCACGACCTGCGGGTGATCGAGTGCCTTGAGCAGGGCCGCGTAAACGCGATGGGGCTGCAGCTCGTGCGCCACGCGGCGAAACAGTTCCGGCAGGCGCTTGCGCGGGTCCGCAATCTGCTCGATTTGGTTGATCACTTCGCGCTCGCCGTATTGCTCCCAGCGCTCAAGGGCCGCATTGAGCAGCGCCTCGCGCGTGCGAAAGTGCCAGTAGAAACTTCCTTTGGTGACGCCCAGCTGCCTCGCCAGCGCCTCGACCGCCAGGGCGCCCACGCCGTGTTCGGCAATCAAATGCAGTGCGGCAAGCTCCCAATCCTCGGCGGAAAGGCGGGTGCGTTCGGGTTTGATCACAACGTTCATGCGGGCATGGTAGCCACACGCCGGCTGTTTGTAATGCGTCACCGGCGAAAACGGCTAAGAACCTCCGCTGATTCGACTATTCGCCAAGGCTTGCATGCGACAAGCGGGCATATTGACGGCACTTGCTACCTCAGTCCATACTCAACCGTATGGTTAGCCCGAACACAGCCACCACCGAGCTAAGTCGTTTCTCCGTCGCCGATCTCGATCTGGCGGTGGAGACGCATAACCCCAGCGGCCGACCGGTGCTGCTGTTTTCGCACGGATTCGGCCAGACCCGCGGAGCGTGGCATGGCGCCGCAACGGCGCTGGCGCGGGAAGGTTGCCGCTGCGTGACTTTCGACTGCCGCGGTCACGGTCAGAGTGATCGGGTGGCCGGTGGCGATTACCGTATGGAGCAGTTTGCCGACGACCTTATCCGCGTCAGCAAGGCCCAGCCCGAGCCGCCAATACTGGTCGGTGCGTCGATGGGCGGACTGATGGGCATGCTGGTGGCCGGAGAGGTTAGGCCGTCGCCGTTTCGGGCGCTGGTGCTGGTGGACATCACGCCGCGCTGGGAGTCGGCCGGGGTGGAGCGGATTCTGGCGTTTATGCAGGCGCACCCCGATGGCTTCGCCGACTATGCCGAAGCGGCGGAAAAAATTGCCGGCTATCTGCCGCAGCGTCGCGAACGCAAAACCGAAGAGCAGCTGCGGCCGCTGCTACGCGAAGGCACCGATGGGCGGCTTCGCTGGCACTGGGATCCGGCATTGCTCGCCGGCGTGGTCAGCGACAGCGAGCGTTACCAGCCGCGCCTGTTGGCTGCGACATCAAAGATCGACATACCGGTATTGCTGCTTTCCGGCGCGCGCAGTGACGTGGTGTCCAGCGATACCGTAAGCGAATTTCTGCAGCGCGTACCGCACGCGATGCACGTGGAAATCGCCCAGGCCACGCACATGGTCGCCGGTGACGCCAATGACGCCTTCACGCGTGAAGTCACGCGGTTTGTGCAAAATCTGACTCGGCAGGAGCACGTCGAGCCAGAGGCGAATCTGCAAGTGCATTCGAACGACGAAAAGCTGGACCGACCCGATAACCGGCAAACCGCCGGTGCTGTTCAACCGTGATGAGGTGCTGACATGTCCGTGTTACTGACCATTCTGGCGGCGCTGATTGCCACTGGCGCTTGCGCATACCACCGTACCACCCTGCGCACGTGGGCGATCGCCACGATAGCCGCCACGTTCGTGGTCGGGCTCTTCTCGGGTGCGACGGCAACCATGTTCATCCTGCTGATCATCGAGCTGGCGATTGCGGTGCCGCTGCTGATGGTGAGCTTCCGTCGTCGCAACATCACGGCGCCGATCCTGAAAACCTTCGCCAAGGTCACGCCGAAGCTTTCCGACACCGAACAGACGGCGCTGGAAGCCGGCACGATCGGTTTCGAGGGCGAGCTGTTTTCCGGCAAGCCGGACTGGAGCGTGCTGATGAAGCAGCCCAAGCCGATGCTGAGCGTGGAAGAGCAGGCGTTTATGGACGGCCCCGTGGAAGAGCTGTGCGGCATGCTCGACGACTGGCAGATCACCCACGAGTTGGCGGATCTGCCGCCGAACGTGTGGGACTTCATCAAGAAGAACAAATTCTTCGGCATGATCATTCCGAAATCGTACGGCGGTTTGCAGTTCTCCGCGCTGGCGCATTCAGCGGTGCTGCAGAAGCTGTCGACCATTTCCTCGACCGTTGCCTCGACAGTCGCCGTGCCCAACTCACTCGGGCCGGCCGAGCTGCTGCTGCACTACGGCAGCGACGAGCAGAAGAACCACTACCTGCCGCGCCTCGCCGTGGGCGAGGACATTCCGTGCTTCGCGCTGACCGGCCCCTACGCCGGCTCCGATGCCACGTCGCTGCCTGACTACGGCATCGTCTGCAAGCAGACGGTGGACGGCGTCGAGACGCTGGGTCTGAAGCTTACTTTCAACAAGCACTACATCACGCTGGCGCCAATCGCCACGGTCGTCGGTTTGGCGTTCCGCATGTACGACCCCGAGCATCTGCTGGGTGACAAGGAAGATCTGGGCATCACCCTGGCGCTGCTGCCGCGCGCGACTCCGGGCCTGCAGATCGGCCGCCGTCATTTTCCGCTGAACGTGCCGTTCCAGAACGGTCCGGTGCAGGGCAAGGATGTGTTCGTACCGATGTCGACGCTGATCGGCGGACCGCACATGGCCGGCCATGGCTGGCGCATGCTGGTGGAGTGTCTGTCGGTCGGTCGCGCGATTTCGCTGCCGTCCAGCGCTACCGGTGCCGTGCGCGGTGCGGTGGCTGCCACGGGCGCCTATGCGCGCATCCGCAAGCAGTTCGGCCTGTCGATTGCGCGCTTCGAGGGCGTCGAAGAGGCGCTGGCGCGCATCGGTGGCCTGACCTACGCCACGGCCGCCTTGTCGAAGTCGACCGCGGCGGCGGTCGACCGCGGCGAAAAGCCAGCGGTCACGTCGGCGATCGCGAAATACCATGCCACCGAGTGGGGCCGCGAGGTCGCTGCCAATACCATGGACGTGCTCGGCGGCAAGGGCGTGCAGATGGGCCCGAAAAACTATGCCGGCCGTTCGTTCCAGGCCGTGCCGATCGCCATCACGGTGGAAGGCGCCAACATCATGACGCGCAGCCTGATGATCTTCGGTCAGGGCGCGATTCGCTGCCACCCGTACGTGCTGAAGGAAATGCAGACGCTGGCGATCACCGACCGTAGCGAACAGCTGAAGACGTTCGACCGCCTGCTGTTCAGCCACCTCGGCTTCGGCGTTTCCAATGCCGTCCGCAGCCTGGTGCTGGGTCTGACCGGCTCGCGCCTCGGCGAGAGCGCCGGCGATGCCTACACCCGGCGCTATTACCGCAAACTCGACCGTTACTCGGCGGCGCTGGCACTGTGCGCCGATGTCTTCATGGGCGTGCTGGGCGGCAAGCTGAAGTTCAAGGAAAAGCTCTCGGCCCGTCTGGGCGACGTGCTGAGCAATCTGTATATCGCCAGCGCCATGCTCAAGCATTACGAGGACGGGGGTCGGCCGGAATCCGATCGCCCGCTGCTGGCTTGGGCGTTCCATGAATGCATGTGGCGTACGCAGACCGCGCTGGACGGCGCAATCCGCAACTTCCCGGTTCGCCCGGTGGCGTGGCTGCTACGCGCGCTGGTATTCCCGTTCGGCCGTCGCGAAGTGCCGCCGTCCGATCGCCTGGGCCGCCGCGTCGCTGCCCTGATCACCGGGCCCAGCGAGGCGCGCGATCACCTGCTGGAGTACGTCTACCTCACTCCGACGCCCAATAACACGGTTGGTCGTCTGAACGCGCTGCTGCCGGAAGTGATTCTCGCCGAGCCGGTGGATCGCAAGTTCGCCAAGGCGCAGAAGAGCGGCCAGTTCAAGTCGCTGGAATACGTCGATCAGCTGGCCGAAGCCGAGAAGGCTGGCGTGCTGACCGCGACTGAATCGGCCCTGCTCAAGCATGTGCGCGAGAGCCTGTACGAGTTCATTTCGGTGGACGACTTCCATACCGACGAATTGCGCGCGTTCAAGACGCGTGCCGATCGCCAGGCGGAGGCGCAGGCCGAGGCTTGGCTTCGCAAGCCGGGAGTGCGTACTCCGGAGAGCGCGGAAGGCTGAGGCATTCTGGTCCGGCTGCACACACGAGGTCACTCGAAAAGCCAAAGAAAAAGCGGCGGACAGTGAAACTGCCCGCCGCTTTTTTATGGCCAATTTTTAGTAACGGGCGCCAGGAGAATGGCCGTCGTGTTTACGCAGCCGCTGCCGGCAAGCCGGCCATTACGCAGCGATTTTTTCCGGCGCGCTTGGCTTCGTACATCGCCCGATCGGCAGCTTGAATAAGCTGCTCGTCTGCATCCTGCCGCTCGCTTTGAAGGTAGTGCGCCACGCCAATGCTGGCGCCTACCCGCACCGGGAGCGTGCTTGCGCCGACTGTCAGCGCGTAGGGCTCTGCCAGCGCATCGCAGAGCGACTGACACAGCTGCAGGGCCAGCAGCGGATCGTCGATGTCTTCCAGGATCAGTGCAAACTCGTCGCCGCCGAGCCGAGCGACCGTGTCATTACTGCGCAGATGCCCCTGCAGACGCGCAGCGATTTGCTGCAGCAGCACGTCGCCGGCCGGGTGGCCATGTTCGTCGTTGACGTTCTTGAAGCCGTCAATATCGATACATGCCAACGCGAAGCTGCCACGGTGGCGCTGCGCACGCTGGATCGAGCCACGCAGGCGGTCATGGAACAATATGCGGTTGGGTAGGCCAGTGAGCGTGTCATGGCTGGCCTGGTGGCGCACCATGGCCTCGATGCGTTTGCGCTCGGCAATTTCCATAGTGAGCTGTTCATTACGCTCGGACAGCGCTGCAAGTGTCTGCTCCAGTTCGGCGCGTGCAGCGTAGAGCTCGAGAAAAACGCGCACCTTCGACTGCAGGATGACATCGTTGATCGGTTTGGCCACGTAATCGACCGCGCCGGATCGATAGCCCTTCAGCTTGCTCATATCGTCGGCGTAAGCGGCGGTGACGAAGATGATCGGCGTTTCCCGCAGTTGCTCGGATTCGCCCAGCAGTGCGGCGACTTCGAAGCCGTCCATGTCCGGCATGTTGACGTCGAGCAGGATCAGCGCAAATTGATGATCTAGACAAAGCGCCAGCGCCGCGTTGCCGCTGCTCGCTTCAAATATTTCTGCGCCGCAGCGCGCCAATAGCCGGCGCATAGCGACCAGGTTGGCAGCGGTATCATCAACAACGAGGATTTTTGGCGGCATCAGTTTTAGCGCACGTGTTCAGGCCAGGCAGAGGCGGTTGAGTAACGGGGCAATCTGTTCGAGCGGCAGGCAATAATCGGCGCCTGCTTTTTCCAGCGCGGCTCGAGGCATGGCAGGAGCTTCGGCGCCCTCGGGCGTCTGCACCACGGCCACGCCACCGCGTCGGCGTATTCTCGCCAATCCCTCGGCGCCATCGCTGTTTGCCCCCGTTAGTACAACGCCGATCAGGCTGGCGCCGTAGACATCGGTCGCGGAACCGAACATCACGTCGATCGATGGCCGCGAATAGCGCACGTGCTCATCCACAGACAGCGCAAAGTGACGATCGTTCTCCAGCAGCAAGTGATAGCCCGCCGGCGCGACATGCACGGTACCGCCGGTAGCGGGCTGTCGCTCGCGCGCCTCGCGAATCGGCAGGGTCGAATGACTGGCCAGCAAATCGCACAGAGCCGAAACATCGCCCGAAGTATGGCAGCAGATCAGCAGCGTTTGTGTCAGCCGGCGATCAATCCCGCCCAATAGTGTGCGCAGCGCGTGGAAGCTGCCCTGGGAGCAGCCGACGGCGATCGCCTCAGGCGGCTGCATCGGGCTCGCCTGAGGCAGGGTGCAATTTTCGACGGTACAGCCGCAGGCTGGCGTCGATCGCGGTGAAGTCCGCCGCGGCGGGTGCGAAATCGAGGCTTTCGCGCAGCCCAAGGCAGAGGTAACCACCGCGCACCAGGCTGTCGCGGAAAAGAGCGAGAGTGCGATTCTGCAGCTCGTTGGAGAAGTAGATCAGCACGTTGCGGCACAGCACCAGGTGCGCCTCGCAGAACACCTTGTCGGTCACCAGGTTGTGATTGGTGAAAGTGATGTTCTGGCGCAGGCGTTCGTGCAGACGGATGAAGTCGTAGCGTGCGCTGTAATAGCTGGAGAGCGACTGGCTACCGCCGGCCTCGATGTAATTGCGCGACCACAGCTGCGCATCCTTGGCCGGATAGATGCCTTCCTGCGCGCGCTTCAGTGCTGCGGCGTTGAAGTCGGTGGCGAAGATATGACTGCGCTCGTAGAGGCCGGCCTCCTGCAGCAGAATCGCCAGTGAATAGACCTCCTGCCCACTGGCGCAGCCGGCCTGCCACACGTTGATGCGCGGGTAGGAAGCCAGCAGCGGCAGCACCTGTTCGCGCAGCGTGCGGAAAACCGGCGGATCGCGAAACATCTCCGACACCGGCACCGAAAGTCCCTGGACTACCTCGTTGACGAAATCCCCCTCGTGCAACATTCGCGCGGTAAGTGCGGTGATGCTGTCGCAGTGATGCACGTGCATCATCTGGCGCACGCGTCGCGTCAGCGAGGCCGGCGCGTACTCGCTGAAGTCGAAGCCGAAGCGACGCTTCAGCGCCGACACGAACAGATCGACCTCGATCCGTTCCAGTTCGATATCAGGCAGCGGCGCCGGCATGGGTCGTCAACGCTGCAGCCAGACGCGGATCATCGACGCGAGTTTGTCGATGTCGATCGGTTTGGAAAGATAGTCGCTGGCGCCGGCTTCGATGCATTTCTCGCGGTCGCCACGCATCGCCTTGGCGGTCAGCGCAATGATTGGCAGCCGCGCAAACTGCGCCTGCGCGCGGATGGCCCGCATGGTGTCGTAGCCGTCCATGACCGGCATCATGATATCCATCAACACAAGCTCCGGTGCTTCGTCGTCGGCCAGCGCCTTCAGCGCCTTCTGGCCGTCCTGCGCCATGGTAACCACCAGGCCCCAGCTGCGCAGCACCTTGGACAGCGCAAACAGGTTGCGCATGTCGTCGTCCACCAGTAGCACCCGTCGACCGGTCATCTCGGCGCTGGCCAGCGCGTTGGCGCCGTTCGCCAGGCGCTTGGGCGCATGCTGGATGCTATGGAGAAAGAGGCTGACCTCATCGAGCAGGCGCTCGGGCGAGCGGGCACCCTTGATCACAATGGAGTCGGTGTACTGTCGCAGCATCAGGTTCTCCTCGCGGCTAAGGTCGCGGCCGGAATACACCACCACTGGCGGCACGCCCTCGGACGCGTGTGAAAGCTGTTCGAGCAGCTGCAGCCCGGACATGCCGGGCAGGCCCAAATCCAGCACGATGCAGTCGTAGCGCGTGGTGGCCGTTTTCTCCAATGCTTCCTCGGCCGACGCGGCCTCATCAATCAGCACATTGTCGGCCCGAAGCATCGTTCGTACCGCGGTGCGTGAGTCGGCTTCATCGTCGACGATCAGCAGATGGCGCTGATGGCCTTCGGCAAAGTGCAGCAATTTTTCGAAGGCCATGCCGATCGATTCGCGGCTGACTGGCTTGGTGAGGAATCCCACGGCGCCCAGCTCCAGCCCGCGTGTGGCTTCGTCGGTAGCGGAGATAAAATGCACAGGAATCGCGCGGGTGCCGGCATCGGCCTTGAGCCGGTCCATCACGGTCCAGCCGTCCATCATCGGCAGCATCACGTCCAGCAAAATACCGGTGGGACGATGCTCGCGCGCCAGCTGCAGGCCGTCCTCGCCGTTGCTGGCGGCCAGAGCGCGATAGCCCTTGCGATGAATCATGTCGATCAGGATGCGGGTAAAAGCGGCATCGTCTTCGATCACCAGTATCGTGGTTTGCCCAGGCTGAATCGTGCGACGGTCGTCGTCGACGTCCTCGGGTAGCAGATGCGCCGAGGGATTGCGAACGACCGCCGGCACGGAAGCACGCGGCGCGACGTCGGCCGCCTCACTGACGCGCTCGGGCGGGGTCTCCGGCAGCAGCACGGTGAAACAGCTGCCGTGACCGGTTTCGCTTTGCAGCAGGATATCGCCGCCCATCAGCAGACTTATCTTGCGTGAAATGGCCAGCCCGAGGCCGGTACCGCCGAACTGCCGGCTCGTGCCTGCATCCACTTGTTCGAACGCGTTGAAGATGTGCTGGAACTTGTCGACGGGTATGCCGATGCCCGAATCGGTCACGCTGATGGCGATCAGCGGCTGTCCGACCAGGCCCTCCGGAACGGCCAGGTCGGCAGGCGGCCGCCCGATGCGTACAGCAACGTTGCCCTTGGCCGTGAACTTGAATGCATTGCTCAGCAGGTTGTTGGCGATCTGCTCGAGCTTGGCGCCATCGGTGCGCAGAATTGTCGGCAGGTTGGGCTCAATATCGACGGTGAAACCGAGTTGCTTCTTTTCGGCCACATGCGTGAAGGTGCGCATCAACCGGCGCTGCAGGTCGGCCAGCGGCAGCTCGTCAATCATCAGTTCCATCTTGCCGGCCTCGATCTTGGACAGGTCGAGGATGTCGTTGATCAGGTGCAACAGGCTGGTGCCGGAGTCGTGGATGATGCGCGCCGATTCGATCTGCTCCTCGTCGAGATTGCCGGTGTCATTGTCCGACAGGCTACGCGACAGGATCAGCAGGCTGTTCAGCGGCGTGCGCAGTTCATGCGACATGTTGGCCAGGAACTCCGACTTGTACTGGCTGGCGCGTGCTAGCTCCTGAGCTTTTTCTTCGGTCTCTACCTGTAGATCCTCCAGCACAAGCTTTTGCCGGTTGAGGCTCTCAGTCTTTTCGCGCAGTTCCTCATTCGAGGCCTGCAGCTCTTCGGCCTGAACACGAAGCTCTTCTTCCGAGGCGATGAGCCGTTCGGACTGCTCTTCCAGTTCGACCGTCTTTGCCTGTAGCGCATCGTTGTTATCACGCAGTACTTCCTTCTGCTGGCGCATCACCAGCTCGGATACGCGCAACTCGTCGGCCTGCTCCTGCGTACGCTCCAGTAGATCCTGGGTATTGATCGCGCGGTTGAGGTTTTCGAGCGTCAGCGCCACGATCGGCATCAACTCATCGAGCAGCTGCTGCTGCAGGGTATCGAGTGCCGTAAACCCGGCCATCTCGATGACGCCGATCAGCCGCTCCCGATACAGCACAGGGAGAATGACGATCGTATTGGGCAGCGCGTCCCCGCTACCCGAATCGATATGCACATAATTGGGTGGCACGTCATTCATGAGGATCGGTTTGCGTTCGAGCGCGCATTGGCCGACCAGGCCCTCGCCCGGCATGTAACTGTCGGCGGTGTGGCGGCCCAGCCGCAATCCGTAGCTGCCCAGCAGATCGAGCCGAAAGCGAGTTTCGTCGAACGAATAAAACAAGCCCACGCCCATCTTGAACAGCGGCACCAGTTCGCTGGTGAGCCACTGGGCAAACTCCCGATGGGTGGTCGCTTCCTGCAGCCGATGCGAAATGCCGGTGACCTGAGTCTTCAGCCAGGTTTGCGACTGCGTATCGATGGCCATCTGCTTGAAGACCTGCAGACCTCGCGCGATCTTGCCAATCTCATCCTGTCGATTCAGCCGGCGAATCTCGAAGTCGTGATCGTGGTCCGACAGCCGCGCCATCAAGTCGGTGAGCTGACGCAGCGGTCGCGTCACCAGTCGCGAGGTCAGGCGAATGATAGTGAAGCCGAGCAGCAGCCCGAGCAATGCCGCCACGATGCTGGTGATACGAGTATCGTGCAGCGAGCCGTCCAGGCGCTGGCTGCGCACGCCGAGCAGCTGGTATTCCTCGGCGGCCATGCGATCGAGCACGCCCTGCAAGTCCTCGATGGTGACCGTGCGGCGCTGCAGATAATTGGACTGGATACGCTGGCGCTCCAAAGCAGCAGCAGCCGGATCGGCGACGGTGAGCTGCGACATGGGGGCCAGCGCATTGACGCTGAACTCCTGCTGCCAGCGCGTCGCCATGGCCTCGACAGTGCCGATACGCGACTGCTGGAGGGCGTTATCCGAGGTCAGCTGGCGCATCTGGGCAAGGTGCGCGAAGAGGTCTTTAACGCCGCTCTCGAACATCATGCGCTGGTCCGCGCGTTGGGACAGCATGTAGCCGCGTGCACCGACCTGGGCGGTTTGCGCCGCGCGGCGTACGTCGGCGATGGTCAGCAGCACTTCGTAGGTATGGGTAGTCCACTGGCGATAAATCTGCTGCTCGCGCAGCGAGCGCATCATGATGGCGCTGGTCAGCAGGAACAGCGCCAGCAGCAGGCCGATACCGAGCGTGATCTTCCGTTGCAGCGGCTGATTGGCCAACCACGATTGCTTCGATGATGAGGTCGGTGTCGATGGCATGCGCGGGCCGTCAGGGGGTAGGCAATCGGTGGCAGCCATCGCGACGATGGCCGATGCGACAGAGTAGCGGTTGTCACGGCCGCGCCATAGCGTGCGTCGGCTGCAGCTTCCAGCGGCCAGAACTCAGCGCTGGCGTCGAACCGGCACGATCGAACCACGCCGCAGGGCTACCGTTACCAGGGCGGCCGTGAACACTGAGCAGACGAGCAGCGCCACCACCGATGCTTCGGCACCGAACGCGCCACCGCTGAGCCAGGACGGCCC
>CAIKJM010000561.1 GCA_903827735.1 uncultured Rhodanobacter sp.
CTTTCTCTACGAAGCCACCGGCGAAGAGGGCGAATCGACCGTGCGCAAGGTCGAGCTCGAAACCGGCAAGGTGCTGCAGCGCTACGACGTGCCGCCGCAATATTTCGGCGAGGGCATCGTGGACTGGAAGGGCAAGCTTCTGCAGCTCACCTGGAAGAGCGAGATCGGCTTCGTGCACGATCTCGACACCTTCAAGCTGGAGCGCAGCTTCACCTATCCCGGCGAAGGCTGGGCGCTGACGCGCGACAGCAAGAAGCTCTACATGAGCGACGGCACGCCGACGCTGCGCGTGCTCAATCCGGACACGCTGCAGCAGATCAGCAGCATCAACGTCACCGCCGACGGCGAGCCGGTGAAAAACCTCAACGAGCTGGAGTGGGTGAAGGGCACGATCTACGCAAACGTGTGGCTAACCAGCAAGATCGTATTGATCGATCCGGCCACGGGGCACGTGACCGGCATCCTCGATCTCGCCAGCCTGTTCGACGTCAGCCAGCTGCCGGAGCCAGTCAACGACTGCCTCAACGGCATCGCGTACGACGCCAAGCACGATCGGCTGTTCGTCACCGGCAAGCGCTGGCCCAAGCTGTTCGAGATCAAGCTGGTGAAGCAGCCGGCAACGTAAGGACTCACCTGACTGGCCCATGCTTGGCCTCGACGTAGCTAGGCCTACGGCGTCACGGCGAATCGGATAGCTAGTCGCGTTTACTGTCGGGACTGCCAGCCGGGTCGCGTCCCATTTCGTCCTGCCGCATCGGCATCGCATCGATGATGCCGAACAGCTCGTTCAGTGCGATCGACCCATGGCGCTCGAGCTTTTTGCCACCGTCCTTGCCGACGAGTATCACGCTGGGCAACGGACCCGGGCGCAGCCTGAGTTCTTCGATCAGCGCCTTGCTTGCTGCAACGCTCATGTCGCGGCCATCGCGCTGACCGTGGCCGTCAATCACCGTGAATAAAATTATGTCGCGCTCCGCGAAAGCGCGCTGGTTGTCCGGTTCGCTCAGTGACGTTTTCAGCTTGACCAGCACTGGATCCGCGGCGCTTGCCGCGATGACAATAAGCGGGCGCGTTTTACCGATTTCCTGAGCCAGCGGCGCGTCACTGCTCGCTGCAAAGCTGTGCGTGCCGACGATGGACGCCGCGGCAAAGATCAACGTTCGGATAAGCATGCGAGAGACTCCTCGGTGAATCGGCCGGCACTGCGCACAGCGCTGCAAGGCTGCTGTCAGCAATCGGCGCTTGAGAAGGATTGCCCTGCCGCCGTGAAGCGCGAGTCAGATGAAAGGGCGAGCGACAACTGCGCACCAATTGCTGAGGTTCGAACGTGCATCAGCCCGTGCTGGCCGTGTCAGCAGCGCGAGCCATGCTCCCGCCTTGATCCAGCCACCGCGCCGCGCCACGCCCAGCCATCAAGCCGCTCGCAAAACACGCGGTCAACAGATAGCCGCCCGTCGGCGCTTCCCAGTCCAGCATTTCGCCGGCGAAAAACACGCCGGGCCTTGCGCGCAGCATCAGCGCATCGTCCAGCGACTCCAGCCGCACGCCGCCGGCGGTACTGATCGCCTCCGCCATCGGTCGCGGACGGCGCAGATGCAGCCGCAGTGCCTTGAGCTGCGCCGCCAGAGCGACGGGATCGGCCAGCGTGGGCTTGTCGACCCGCTCGAATACCAGCGCGCTCTTGTACGCATCCAGCCCTGCGCGACGACGCAACCAGTCGCCGATGCTGTGCTTGCCACGCGGCGCCGCCAGCCGTTCGGCGAGCGTGGCCTGAGTGTAGCCCGGCACCAGGTCCAGCGTCAGCACGGCTTCGCCGTTCGCGGCGATCTGCTCGCGCAGCTCGGCGCCGATGGCATAAATCAAGCTGCCCTCGATACCGTACTCGGTCAGCACGAACTCACCCTGCCGTGCGCGTGCGGCGCCCTGGCGATCGGTCCAATGCGCCACGACCGGCTTCAGCGGCGCACCGGCGAAGCGGCTGATCAAATATTCGCTCCACGGGATTTCAAAGCCGCAGTTGGCGGACTGCAGCGGGGCCACCTCGGCGCCGAGCTGCGGCATGGCATCGACCCACGCGCCGTCGGAGCCGAGCTGCGGCCAGCTGGCTCCGCCCAGGGCGAATATCACCGCATCGGCTTTCGCCGTGCGCTCACCGTGGGGTGTGTCGAAGCGCAGCGCACCATCGGCCGGCCAACCGAGCCAGCGGTGATGCACGTGAAAGCAGACGCCGGATGCGCGCAGCCGATGCAGCCATCCGCGCAGCAGCGGCGCCGCCTTCATATCGATGGGGAACACCCGGCCCGAGCTGCCGACAAAGGTCTCTACGCCGAGGCCGGTCGCCCACTTTCGCAGGGCCTGCGCGTCAAAGGTCTCGAGCCAGCGGCTGATTTCTGCATGGCGCGAGCCAAAACGGCTGACGAACTCAGCTACGGGCTCCGCATGGGTAAGGTTGAGACCGCCTTTGCCAGCCAAAAGAAATTTTCGGCCAACCGAACCCATCGCGTCGTAGAGATCGACTGCCACGCCGGCGGCGCGCGCCGATTCGGCGGCCATGAGCCCCGCCGGGCCGCCGCCAATGATCGCAAGTCGGGTAGTAACCGCTTTAGTCATCTTTCCATGGTGGCACGTTGCTTCGACGGACCAAAGCTGCCGCTGCGACGGCGCTTCACTGACGCGCTTCACACCCCACTCTTTTAACTATCTGGCAAACCCCGCCGGCTCATTTTTTATTCTTTCCTAGCGAAAACCTAAAAATCATTATCAAAAAAATTCTTCTCTTAGATTTTTATTATTTAGGAAATTTTTTTATATGGTTATTCCATTTCATACAGGTAAACAACCGGCAAGAGTCCGGGGCGACAGTCGGGCTTCAACGGAAATGGCAAAGGTTTATATCGATCTAAACGTATTAAATTACGAATTAGCAAGTTATTACTTTTCTGCAGGATTACACGCTTGGTTTTACGCCGAAGCACCTGACCGCCGGCGAGAACCGACTACTATTTAAGTAGTTGTTTTATATGAACAATAGAAAACATATCTGAGGGATGGCGTAGGCCTGACGCAAGGCGACGCGCGCGCATGCGCGTTCGGACCGCTGATTTTCCGCGAAAACGATTACGCCCTTCAGGCTGATTCAAACCACTACGGCGATTGTGTGATTGCAATCACTGGATACTTCAAAAAATCCTATTGACGCTACTTGAGCATCGCCATAACGTCGAATAGTTGGCCAATGGGGATTTTGGCAAACGGTCTCGTCACGACGTCGATTTTTATTTTCGGCGTCGCCCTGTCAAAACGTTCGTATTGAACCTTCTAGGGATATAAAAAGGCTTACGCAACGCTGACGAGATCGCAGGGCAATCCAAGAAAGTCACCGGTGTCGCGTCTGTCCGCGGCGCTCCATTACATGAGGTGTTCGCGCCCCGTGCGGGTTCGTTTTGCCTCAAAAACTTCGGGAGTTCCAATGCAAAGCCATTTCCGTCTCAAGCTGCTCGTTGCCTCCATCGCTATGGCCGCGACCGCGACTGTCTATGCCACGCCCGCAAGCAACGTCAGCAGTGCGTTCGTTGCACTGCCTACGCAGAGCGTCAACACCTTGCGTAACGGCGACGTATCCACCGGGCCGCTGGCTTTCTCGCAGCCGATGCACGTTGTGGTATCGCTCAAATTGCGCAACAAGGCGCAGCTCGACAGCTTTGTGGCCAAAGCAGAACAACCTGGTACTCCTGTTGCGCAGCGCTCCATCAGCCCTGAGCAGTTCGCCGCGCAGTATTCGCCGACCCGGGCGCAGGCGCAGGCCGTGGCCGACTACCTGACCAAGGCCGGCTACAAGAACGTCACCATTGCGCCGAACCGCCTGCTGGTAGAAGGCGACGCCACCTCCGACACCGTGCGGGCAACATTCAATACCAACTTCGAAAGCGTGCACACGCACGACGGTCGCACTGCTTATCACAACACCAGCCCCGTAATGATTCCCGCGGCGCTGCAGGACACCGTGCAGGCCGTTCTCGGTTTGGACAACGTGCACCTTTCGCACATCTTCGCCGTCAGGGCCCACGCAGACACCTCGCATCCGCTCGCCACGGGAACCGCCGTGGGTCACAACCCGCTTGATTTCCCGAAGATCTATGGCGCCAGCAGTCTCGCCACGGCGTCGACCGTGACGGTCGGTAACGTCGTGTCCGGCCAGATGAGCGACGTGCTGAGCGACGTCAAATCGTTCGAGAGCACCAACGGCCTGCCTTCTTTGGTTCCGACCGTCGAAGGCACCGGCAATACGGGCAGCGTCTCGGCTAGTGGCGACGGTGAGTGGGATCTGGACACCCAGGACATCCTCGCGATGACCGGTGGCGTGAAAAGCCTGATCCTGTACGACGCCGCCAGCCTCTCCGACGCGGCGCTGACCACCGACTACAACCTCGCCGTTACCGACAACAAGGCGGTAGTCATCAACGTCTCGCTGGGCGAGTGCGAAACCGATGCCAAGTCGGCCGGCACCACCACGACGGAAGACACGATCTTCGAGCAGGCCGTGGCGCAGGGTCAGACCTTCTCCGTGTCTGCCGGCGACTCCGGTGCCGACGAATGCGGCACTGGCGGCATCACCCCAAGCTGGCCGGCCAGCTCGCAATACGTGATCTCCGCCGGCGGTACCGAGCTGTATACATCGGGCACCACCACCTACGGCAGTGAGACCGTCTGGAACAACCTCAGCTCCAGCGAGGGCGCGACCGGTGGCAGCCCCAGCACCTTCGAGCCGATTCCCAGCTGGCAGGTGGGCGTGGGTCAGAACGGCACCTCGAAGTATCGCGGCGTGCCCGATATCGCCTTCGACGCCAGCCCGGTTTCCGGCGCGCTGGTTATCGTGGACGGCCAGGCCAACCAGCAGATCGGGGGCACCAGCTTGGCCTCGCCGCTGTTCGTCGGTGCTTGGGCGCGTATCCAGGCCGCCAACGGTGGCGCGCTGGGCTTTGCTGCCCCGCTGATCTACAAGGCCGCCGCGGCCAACTATGCGACCGACTTCCACGACATCACCTCCGGCAATAACAGCGGTGAGACGGCAGCCGTGGGCTGGGATTACACCACCGGCTTCGGCAGCCTGATTGTCAGCGCACTGGCGGGCAACATCAGCAGCACCGGCGGCGGTGGCGGCAGCACCGGCGGCACACCGACGGCCAACTTCAGCGACACCACCAGCGGTCTGACCGCGACGTTCACCGATTCGTCCACCGACTCCGGCGGCACCATCAGCACGCACGCATGGACCTTCGGCGACGGCAGCACCTCGACCGCCACCAGCCCGAGCCACACCTATGCCGCTGCGGGCACGTACAGCGTGACCGAGACGGTGACGGACAGCGTCAGCGGCAAGACCAGCGCGAAGACGGCATCGGTCACGGTCAGCAGCAGTGGTGGCGGCACGCCGACCCAGCTGCTCGTCAACACCGGCTTCGAAACGGGCAGCGCATCGCCGTGGACGCTGACGTCAGGCGTGCTTTGCTCCAGCAGCAGCTGCGGCAGCAGCGAAAGCCCGCACAGCGGCACCTACTTCGCCTGGTTTGACGGTTATGGCGCGTCGCATACCGATACCGCCTCGCAGTCGGTAGCGATTCCGAGCGGCAAGACCACGGCGACGCTGCAGTATTACCTGCATATCGACTCGACCAAGACCACGGCGGCCGATACGTTCACCGTGCAGGTGCTGAACTCGTCCGGTACGGTGCTGAAAACCCTGTCGACCTTCACCAGCCTCAACACCAACACCGGTTATGCGGTGGAGACGGCCAATCTGTCCGCGTATATCGGTCAGACGGTCACCATCAAGTTCACCGGCAAGGAGACTTCGTCCTCCGGCAATACCGACTTCACGCTCGATGACGTGACCTTGACGGTGCAGTAAGCGAAGTAAACCGGACAGTTGCCTTCATTGGCCGCTGTCTCGGCGAACCAACGGAAGAGCCCGACCGCAAGGCCGGGCTCTTTTTTGTCGCGCGACGCACAGTAGACAGCGGCAAGCGCCGAGTCAGCGATAGTCCTTCACGATTTCCAACAGAGGCGCCAGATGGGCCTCGAAATGCTTCCATCGCGCCACGGACGATCGATAGATCGGCTTGCGTACCTGGGCGACGCTGGCCGTTCGTACGACCCGCTGGTTCTGATGGAAGGCCAGGCATCGCTCGTCCCAGGGCAGGCCCAGATAGGCAAGCAGGCGCCGCGCTTGCCCTTCGGTATCTGTGACCATGTCTTCGTAGCGCACGTCGAGCACCGTGTCCGAAGGCAGTACCTGTTGCCAGTGCCGCATCATCTGGATGTAGCGCACGTAATAGCGGCCGACCGTATCCAGACGGTAGGCAAAATCCAGATTGTTGCCCGCGAACAGGCGGGAATAGCACGAGAAGCACGAATCCATCGGATCGCGCATGGCGTGGATGATTCGGGCCTGCGGCAGCATCAGATGAATCATGCCGATATGCAGAAAATTCGCCGGCATCTTGTCGGTGATGCGCTCGGCCTGCGGCGTATGTCGCCAAACGCGATCGATGTAGATCTCACCCAGGCGACGCAGTTCGTCGGCAGATAGGTTGACGATGATCTCCGGATAGGACTCTTTGCGCTCACCCGAATTTTTTTCGACCGAATAGACCACGTCGTCCAGATCGGTCAACTCGCCAGCGCCATACACGCCAGGATAAGTCGAAAGAATCTGTTCGATTAGCGAGGTGCCCGAACGCGGCATGCCGACGATAAAGATTGGCGTCTTGTCTGCGTGAGTCGGCTTTGCGCGGTTAGCAAAGAACGCGTCGCTAAAGACCGATTGCAGCCGCTGCACCAACGCCACCTCACGCGCCTCGTCGTGCGGAAACAGCTCATGCTGACAGCGATTTCCCAGCGCATAGGCGGCAAACGCATCGTCGTAACGGCCAACGTCTTCGCGCATCTTGCCCAGCGCAAACCAGTAACTGCTCTGCCCCGTTTTCGGCAGCAAGGCGACCCGATGCCCCTGGTTTTCAAATAAGGCAAGGTGCGGATCGTCGTCGGCGTAGGTTTTGAGCGGTGCGAGGTTGCAATGCGACTGCACGAAGTCCGGCTGGATCGCGATTGCCGCCTCGAAACATTCGCGGGCCTCGTCCAGGCGCCCCTGTCGCTTGAGACAAAGGCCCAGATTATTGAGCGCCTGCAAATGCCGGGGCGCGATTTTCAACGCATGCCGGTAGCTCTGCTCCGCATCCAGCGGCCTGTTCTGATCGCGCAGCATGTTGCCAAGATTAAAATGCGTTTCGGCATAGCCGTCGTTGAGTGCCAGCGCCTGGCGGTAGCTGGATTCCGCATCGGCCAGCCGGCCCTGGGCACCCAACACATTGCCCAGATTGGTAAGCGCCTCGACGTAGTTCGGAGCGATCGTAAGCGCGCGCCGGTAGCAGGCCTCAGCCTCAGCCAGGCGGCCTTCGTTGCGATAGACGATGCCGAGGCTATGGTGCGACGGGGCATCGTCCGGACGCGACGCTAAAACCTGCAGAAAATGCGCGATGGCATCCACGTGCTTTCCCGCTGCGACCAACACATGACCCAGCCGCGCATGCGCATCTACAAAGCCCGGTCGAATGGCCAGCGCGTGGCGATAGCTGTCGATCGCATCATTCCATACAGCCTGTGCTTCCAGCGCACTGCCCAGATTGAAATGCGCTTCGAAATAATCTGGCCGAATGGCCAGCGCACGGCGATAACTGTCGGCGGCTTGAGCCGGCTCGTCGAGTAGCATCAGCCCGTTGGCCAGGTTGTAATGCGCGCTCGCATCACGCGGCAGAAGCGATGCCGCCTGTCGCTCGGCGGCCACCGCTTCGGCGATTCGGCCCTGCGATTTCAGCAATCCGCCAAGCGCTTTCCAAGCAAAGCCATGGGCGGGAAAACGTGCAATGAGTGTTCGGGCAAGCGCCTGGGCTTCCGCATGCCGCTGCGAGTCGACCAGCTGGGCAAGCGTCTCTATGTGCTGGCGGCTTGGCGTAGCGTCGCTCGCCGGTGGAGTTTCCGAGGAAGGGTGCACGCGATCAGGCATGGCCTCATTGTCCGGCATGGCTGATCCAAAAAGTAGGTAATCCAAGTCATGCGAAGCGATGAATGGACCTGATTTCGATCCGACAGCCATCGTAACGAGCTGTGGCTGTCGACCACAGCCATTATCGGTCGGGCCGTTGTATCGTATCGATTCATTGAGAGTGGATAGCTGCTATGACTCGTCTTCCTATTTTTTCCGTTGCCCTGCTGGCTGCCATCAGCGTCGGCGCGATGGCACAGAGCGTCTCGACAGGGCCATCTGATCAAGCCAGTCTGCAAGCGCTGGCCAGCGCGCCCAGTGAGACCGAACTTCGGGCCACGATCACCAAGCTGGTCAGTTTCGGTACGCGCCATACCATGTCCGATACCACGTCGAAGATACGCGGCATCGGCGCGGCAAGGCAGTGGGTGAAAGCGCGTTTTGAAGCCATCTCGCGCGATTGCGGCGGCTGTATCGAGGTGGTGACGCCGTCGCAGACCTTCACCGGCAAACGCCTGCCCACGCCGACCGAAGTGATGGATGTCGTGGCGATAAAGCGCGGCAAGGGCGATCCCAACCGCGTGATCGTGATGACCGGTCACATCGATTCGCGCGTCACCGACGTAATGAACAGCAAGAGCGACGCGCCCGGCGCCAACGACGACGCCTCCGGCGTCGCCGCCTTGATTGAGGCATCGCGCCTGCTGTCGAAACAGGACAATCAGGCCACCCTGGTGTTCGCCGCGCTATCCGGCGAAGAGCAAGGCCTCTACGGCGGCAAGGTGCTGGCCGATTACGCCGTGGCGCAAGGCTGGCAGGTCGAGACCGATCTCAACAACGACATCGTGGGCAACAGCCGCGGCCAGAACGGCGCCATCGATAACACCTCGGTGCGCATCTTTTCCGAAGGCACCAAGAGCAACGAAACCGCGGCGCAGGCCACGGCCCGCAGCTACCACGGCGGCGAGGTCGACTCCCCCTCGCGCAATATGGCGCGCTACATGGCCAGCCTTGCCGACACTTACCTGCCCGATCTGCGCGTACATATGATTTATCGCACCGACCGCTATAGCCGCGGCGGCGATCAGGTACCGTTTCTCCAGGCCGGCTTTCCCGCCGTGCGCGTGACGGAATCGCACGAGGACTACACCCACCAGCATCAGGATCTGCGCATCGGTACGTCAGATAAGGATCGCGGTGTTCGCTACGGCGACACGATCGACGGCGTCGACTTCCACTATCTGGCTCGGGTCACCGCGCTCAATACGCTGACGATGGCTGCGCTGAGCCGCGCACCGGCACCACCGACCGGCGTCACCATCGAAGGCGCGCTGGCCACGGATACGACCGCGAAGTGGAACAAAGTTGCGGGCGCCGCCGGCTATCGCGTGCACTGGCGAGATACCACCGCGCCCCAGTGGCAGCATCAGCAAAGCGTGGGCGACGAGGATCATGTCGTGCTGAAAGACGTGGTGATCGACGACTGGTTTTTCGGCGTCTCGTCGGTCTCGGCCGACGGCTACGAAAGCCCGGTCGTGTTTCCTGGCGACCCCGGTAGCTTCACGCGATCGCCTGCGCCTGCCAGCAGCAGCGCGGCGCCCAGCCACTAAGTGGCCTTTAGGCAATAAAAAGGCGCCCCTTGGGCGCCTTTTTATTGCCTGAGCGAACCGATCAACCGCCGCTAGAGCTGGCCGGAGCGGGCGCGGACGAGTCATCCGTCGCCTTCTTCATATGATGATGCTTTTTTGCCGGAGCTGGAGCGCTGCTGGCATCCGCAGGCGCCGAGTTGTCGGATGACGAGCCACCCGAGGATGCGCTGTCCGAGCCGCCGCCTTCGCCGCGCGTGTAGACGATTTTCTTGTCGCCTTCGCAGGTACCAACGACCTTGGCATCGGAACCGGCGCTGTCGCTGGAAACGACATCGAGCTTGTAGTCGCTGACGCCCTTGGCCTTGATCTTCGCATCGATGCTGGACTTTACGTCGTCGCAGGACGCGTGAGCCATAACAGGCAGAGCGAGAAACAGCAGTGCCATCAATCCAAAACGCTTGTTCATGGGCCTTCTCCTTGTGGGGTTAAAACTGAACGCAAGAGCGCAGTCACAGATGAAACGCCTGTGACGATGAAAACCAGGTGCATGGACCATTATCCCGATTGGACATGACCGGAAATCACCGATGACACGACCAGCCGCTCGACTTATCGAGCCGTTGTCTCGCATCAAGTACCCCGAGGCTTGGCGCGATGCGTCGGCACCGCGGTCCACGGGTCGTCCGGCCACGGATGCCGAGGATAGCGCCCCTTCAATTCTTTTTTCACCTCGGGATAGGTGCGCTCCCAGAAGCCTTTGAGATCCTGCGTAACCTGGATCGGCCGGCCCGCGGGCGACAGCAGGTGCAAGGTCACCGGAATGCGCCCGCCGCCGATGCGCGGCGTATCGGCCAGACCGAACAGCTCTTGAAGCTTGACGGCGAGCACCGGCGGCTCGTCCGGCGCGTAGTCGAGGCGGCGCTGCTGACCGCTGGGTACGGTAAGGGCCTCGGGCGCCTGCGCGTCGAGCGTGCGGCGCTGCTCGTAATCGAACAGCGTTGCCAGCGCCTGCGCTAGCTCATCGGCACTCAATGCGTCGAGCGAACGTTTGCCGTTGAGATAAGGCGCCAGCCAGCGATCGACGGAATCGAGCAACGCCCCATCGGAAACGTCCGGCAGCCCGAGTTCGGGCATCCACGCGCGCAATGCCTGCATGCGTGCGCGCAGTCGTTTGGCATGCTCGCCCCACGGCAGCGACGCGACTCCTTTGGCCCTTACGACGGCAAGTAACGCGGGCAGGGCATCTTCTGGCCGCACCGGTACGCCGCGGCGTTCCAGCACGATGGCGCCGAAGCGATGCTCGTCAAACGCTTCCACCAGCGCACGCGACTCGTTCCAGCGCAGCGTGCGCTCGCGCACGAACTGTGTGGGGTAGTCCCGCTCCAACATGGCCGGATCGAGCGGCGCGGCGACCAGAATCAAGCTGTCGCGCGTCTCGTGCCGCAGATCCAGCGCCACGAGCCATGGCTCACCGTGCAGCGCGGTATTTTCGTGCAGGCGCGCGCCGCGTCCGTTGGCCAGCGTGTAGCGCAGGGGATTGGACTCATCGCGGCGCGCCACGCGATCGGGAAACGCGTGCAGTAGAAGATCACCCACCGCATGACTGTCCGGCGCACCGCTCGCCGCCGTTCGGACGTCCAGACGTCTGCGCCAGCCCTTGCTGATTTGCTCAATTGCCGCCAGCGCGCCGGCATCGACATATGGAGTAGCGCCACGCGACAGGCCGCCGCGCCGATCGCGCC
>CAIKJM010000562.1 GCA_903827735.1 uncultured Rhodanobacter sp.
CCGACATCTCGGCCGCACCTTGGGCGATCGCGTGCAGGTCGCGACCGCGCGCATGGACGGCCGCATCGTGGCGATGGCGCTGCTCATGGTCGGCAACAGCACGCTGTATGGCCGCTACTGGGGCAGCCTGGTTGAGGTGCAGGGGCTGCACTTCGAGCTGTGCTACTACCTCGGCATCGAGTTCTGCATCGCCAACAAACTGCAGACCTTCGAGCCCGGCGCGCAGGGCGAGCACAAGATGGCCCGCGGCTTTCTGCCGACCCGCACGCACTCGCGCCACTACCTGATGAACGAGAGCTTCGACCTCGCGGTGCGCAACGCGCTGGTGCATGAAGCGCGCTCGCGCGAGGCGTATTACGCGGAGCTGATGGAGCACTCGCCGTACGCTGCGACGCCCGTTCAACCATGATTGTTTTGCCACGACTGCATGCCGGCAGCGTTGAACCCTTCCCCAACCCCCGGCGCGCGCTGCAGGAGCCCAACGGACTTTTGGCCTTCGGCGGCGATCTGTCAGCAGAGCGTCTGCTGGACGCCTATCGCCACGGCATTTTTCCCTGGTTCAACGAGGGCGAGCCGATACTCTGGTGGTCGCCCGATCCGCGCTGCGTGTTTCGCACCGACGCCCTGCACGTCAGCCGGCGCACGCGGCGTTCATTGGCAAGCTGCGGCTGGACGGTGACTGTCGATCACGCTTTCGATCAGGTGATTCGTGGCTGCGCCGGCGCGCGGGCCAAAGAGCGCGGCACATGGATCAGCCCGGACATGATGCAGGCCTATCAAACGCTGCATGATCGTGGCGACGCGCACAGCGTGGAAATTTGGGATGACGAGCATCTGGTCGGCGGCATTTACGGCGTCGCGGTCGGCAAGCTGTTTTGCGGCGAGTCGATGTTCAGCGCGGTCAGCGGCGGCTCGAAAGCCGCGCTGATCGCGCTGTGCGCTCTGTTGGCCGAGCGCGGCTACCCGCTGCTCGATGCGCAGGTAACCAATTCGCACTTGGTCAGCATGGGCGCGGTCGAGATGTCGCGCGAGCTGTTTCTCGAGCGGGTTGACGGTCTGACTGCCATCGACGTGCCCCCCGGACCCTGGCGCGACGCCAAGCCATCGTTCCTGACCTGAGCGCGGCTCAGTTCAGTTCGTCGGGATCGGGACCCAGCCGGTTGCCGCCGTCGAGACCGTTGATCTTCTTCATCTGCTCATCGCTCAGCTCGAAGTCGAACACGTCGAAATTCTCCTTGATGCGCGAGGGCGTTTCCGATTTCGGTATCACCATATGGCCCAGCTGCAGATGCCAGCGGATGATGACCTGCGCCGCCGTCTTGCCGTGGGCGTCGGCGACGTCCTTGATGATCTTGTTCTTCAGCAGATCGCCGCCCTGGCCCAGCGGGCTCCAGGCTTCGGTAACGATGCCCTTGGATTTGTTGAAACCGGCCACGTCCACCTGGGCGAAATCCGGGTGCAGCTCGATCTGATTGACGGCGGGCACCACCCCGGTCTCGTTGATCAGCTTGTCCAGATGCTTTGGCTGAAAGTTGGACACGCCGATCGACTTGATCCGGCCCTCGTCGCGCAGGCGGATAAACGCCTTGAACGTGTCAACGTAGAGATCCTTGGCCGGGCACGGCCAGTGGATCAGATACAGGTCGACGTAATCGAGCTTGAGCTTGTCCATGCTGGCGTCGAACGCTTTCAGCGCCGCATCGAAGCCCTGGTCGCCATTCCACAGCTTGGTGGTAACAAAAATATCGCTGCGCGACAGGCCGGAGTTGCGCACCGCCTCGCCCACGCCCTTCTCGTTCTTGTAGAACGCCGCGGTGTCGATCGAGCGGTAGCCCGTTTTAAGGGCCGTACCAACGGCCTCGGTCGCTTTTGCATCATCGATTTGATAGACGCCGAAGCCAAGCTGCGGCGCGTAAATGCCGTCGTTGAGCTTCAACAGGGGGTGCTTGTCGGTCATGCGGTGTTGCTCCCATCGTGTTCGAAAAAACTAAGGAGCACCTTGCACTATCCGCCCCTGAAAGCGGCGTGATCAATCCGTTCGCGAGGCGTAATGGGTTTCGACGTAGTTGTTCAAGATGCCGACGAACTCGCTGGCGATATTGTCGCCGCGCAGGGTCATCGCCTTTTCGCCGTCGATAAACACCGGCGCGGCCGGCGACTCGCCGTTGCCCGGCAGCGAAATGCCGATATTCGCGTGCTTGGATTCGCCCGGGCCGTTGACGATGCAGCCCATCACCGCCAGCGTGAGGTTTTCCACGCCGTCGTACTTGATGCGCCACACCGGCATCTGCTCGCGCACGTGTTCCTGCACGGTCTTGGCCAGCTCCTGGAAAAACTCGCTCGTCGTGCGGCCGCAGCCCGGGCACGCGGTGACCAGCGGCGTGAACGAGCGCAGGCCCATGGTCTGCAGCAGCTCCTGCGCCACGATCACTTCGCCGGTGCGCGCACCGCCGGGCTCGGGCGTGAGCGAGATGCGGATGGTATCGCCGATACCTTCCTGCAACAGCACGGCCAGCGCCGCGCTGGACGCGGTGATGCCCTTGGAGCCCATACCGGCCTCGGTCAGGCCCAGATGCAGGGCGTAATCGCATCGCAAGGCCAGGTCGCGATACACCGCGATCAGCTCCTGCACGCCGGAAACCTTGCACGACAGGATGATGCGATCGCGTGCCAGGCCGAGTTCCTCGGCCCGCGCGGCGGAATCCAGCGCCGAACGGATCAGCGCCTCGCGCGCCACGTGCGACGCATCCCAAGGCTCGGCGCGCTTGGCGTTTTCGTCCATGAGGGTGGCGACCATGCTCTGGTCGAGCGAGCCCCAGTTGGCGCCGATGCGCACGGGCTTTTTGTACTCGATCGCCTTTTCGATGATCGCGGCGAACTGGTTGTCCTTCTTCTTGCCGAAACCGACGTTGCCAGGGTTGATGCGGTACTTGGCCAGCACCTCGGCGCAGGCCGGCTCGCTCTCCAGCAGCTGATGACCGTTGTAGTGAAAGTCGCCGATGATCGGCACGTCCACGCCCATCATCGCCAGCCGGTCGGCAATGCGCGGGACCGCCGCCGCCGCGGCCGGCGTATTCACAGTGATGCGCACCAGCTCGGAGCCGGCGCGGGCCAGTTCGGCGATCTGCTTGGCCGTGCTGATCGGGTCTTCAGTGTCGGTGTTGGTCATCGACTGCACCACGATCGGCGCGCCGCCGCCGACAATGATCTTGCCGATCTGCACGCTGACGCTGGGGCGGCGCGGCGCGGACTCGGCCGGGCGCGGCTGATAGGGGGGTTCGTGGCTCATAAAGGTACCGGCAAACACAGGCGCGACGTCGCGCGATAGGCCTTAAGAATACCCGATGCTCCGTATGCACCAAGACAGCAGCAAGACAGTCGCTTAAGCTTCGCAAAATGATGCGGCTCGTGAGCCGATGCCTTTCCCTATCTGCCGCCGTTGCCCATGACCTCACTTGAACCGTCCGCCGTCGCGCCCTCGGCGGACCACCCAGCGGCGCCTGCCCCGTCCGCCGAACGCCATCGGCTGGCCACTTTGCACCGTTATCAGATTCTGGATACGGCGCGTGAGGCGGCCTTCGACGACATTACCCGGCTAGCGGCGCTGATCTGCGGCACGCCCATGGCGTTGATCAGCCTAGTCGACCAGGACCGTCAGTGGTTCAAGAGTGAGCTGGGCCTCGGCGTCAGCGAGACGCCCATCGGCAGTTCAATCTGCGCACACGCCATCCAGCAGGACGGCCTGTTCGTAGTGCCGGACACGTTGGCCGACGCGCGTTTTGTGCACAACCCGCTGGTTACCAGCGATCCTAACCTGCGCTTTTATGCCGGTGCACCGCTGCACACTGCCGACGGTGTGCCGCTGGGCACGGTCTGCGTGCTGGACAGCCAGCCGCGCTCGCTCAGCGCCCAACAAGCGGAGGCGCTGCAGGCGCTGGCTCGGCAGACCATGGCGCAGATCGAACTGCGCCAGCTGCTGGCGCAGTCGCAGGAGTCGAACCACTACCGGCGCCAGCTGATGGCCATCGCCGGCCATGATCTGAAAACCCCGGTGCGCACTGCAGCCTACGCCATCCGCAAAGTGCAGCGCACGCTCACGCCCGAACAGGGCGCGCCGCTGAACGTGGCCACCGAAGCACTGGCGCGCATCGATCGCGAATTCTCCCAGCTCGCGGCGATGGCCGGTACCGAAGGCGCGCTGGTGGCGCCGGATGAAACCGACGTTGCGCTGGCCGATGTACTGCAGCCGCTGCTCGATCACTGGCGTGAGGCGGCGCTGGCCAAGGGCCTGCGCCTGCGCTATGTGCCGACGCGGCTGCGCGTGCGCAGCCACCCGGCGCTGCTGTCCACCCTGCTCGGCAACCTGCTGGGCAACGCGGTGAAGTACACCGAAAAAGGCTCGGTGCTGGTCGGCTGCCGCCGTCGCGGCGATCACGTGGTGGTCGACATCATCGACAGCGGCCTGGGCATGGACGAGCGGCAAACCGGCGACATGTTCGGCGCGTTTCATCAGGTCGACCCGCGCAGCGAAGGCCTGGGCTTGGGCCTGTGGATTGTGCGCAGCACGGCTGAATCACTCGGCCATCAGGTGCGCGTGGAATCGACGCCGGGACGCGGCAGCCGGTTTTCGGTGGAGATGCCGCGGGCTTGATCCGCGTTGGGGTCCATCAGCCAGGCGATGATTTCCGCCGCAGCGCCGCCAGCAACAGCCGTCGCTCCACGCGTTCGGCCAAAGTCTGCGGATGTTCCAGCTGCATTCGCTTCAGGGCAGCCGACTCGTCGGGCATCGCCGCGCCCGGACTCAGTGCCGCGCGAAGCAGCTGCAAGCGACCGCGCCAGCTGACCTGCGATGATTTCAGCCAGTTCAGACCATCGAGCAGGCGAAGCTCGATCTCGGTGAAATCGCTGCCGAACGGAAACCGCGGCAGCAGGCCTTCGCGCCGAAACGGTGCCAGTGCCCGGCGCAAATGCTCCGGCGTGTTGCGTCGCCACGCGTCAGGTATCGCAAAGTCGAGCGGCAGCTTGCGCTGCGCTTTGGCCTGCGCGCACAGCGCATCGAGAAAGCGCGCGTCGCTGATCGACAGCATCGCCGCAATGCATTCGCTGTCGGTCTTGCCGCGCAGATCGGCAACACCGTATTCGGTGATGTACAGATCGCGCAGATGTCGCGGAATCGTCGCCTGCGCGTAGTTCCAGCGGATATTGCTCTCCACGCCCGCGCCGCTTTGACGCGTGGCACGCAGCAGCAGCGCCGAACGGCCGTCCGGCAGTTCGTGCGCCATGGCCACAAAGTTGTAC
>CAIKJM010000563.1 GCA_903827735.1 uncultured Rhodanobacter sp.
CGCTCGCTGCTGCATCGCCTGTCCCTGGCACGGGCGATGTCAGCTACGAACAGTTTGCCAAAGATAAAAGCAGCCGATTGCCAGTGGTTTACGTGGGTGCGAACGACGGTATGTTGCATGCCTTCGACGCTTCGCAGAATGTGGACGGCAGCGTCCCCTCAACTGCGGGTCGAGAGTTGTGGGCGTACGTACCGCGGTCTGCCTATAGACATTTGGGCAAACTCACGCAAAAAAATGGCTTTACCTTCTCTCCAACGGTGGACGCTACACCGGTGACGCGCGATGTATTTTTTTCAGCTTCTACGAACACACCTGCAGTAACCACCGCGGGGTGGCACACCATTCTGGTTGGCAGTCTTGGGCAGGGCGGTCGCGGTGTTTACGCACTGGATGTTACGCAACCTGATCCTTTCGATCACCAGTATGGCGTGAATGAAGCGAGCGCTGGCAGCAAGGTCCTGTGGGAGTTTGAAGCTGGAATGCCAGCGACTACCTCTTCCGGGAATGGTGAGGGCGGCAATAACCCCGGCGGTAATCCTGCCGACCTCGGTTACACCTACGGTCAACCAAATATTGGCCGGTTAGCAAACGGTCGTTGGGTTGTACTTGTACCCAGCGGTCGTATTCCTAACTGCGATCATCCTGATTCTGCGGCAGCTTGCAGCGGCTACAGCGCGTTGTTCGTCCTTGATGCACAAACCGGTGGTCTTATCACCGAGCTGAAGACGCCTTCCGATATTCAAGGCGTTTCCAGTTACGGGCTTTCTTCACCGGTTCTTGGCGACTATAACGATGACCAGCTGGATGATGTGGCGTTTGCGGGCGATCTTGCCGGCAATCTGTGGCGCTATGATCTGAGCAGCAGCGATCCTAATCAGTGGAAGGTGAGGCTTGCCTATCAGCCGAGCACGCAGGGAATGCAGCCGATTACCGTTATGCCGCGACTGCTTCCTGATCCGGTAACCAATCGTTTCCTCGTGATTTTTGGCACCGGTGATTATTCGGCTATTGATCCGACGGCAAACGCAGAGTCAACGCAGGCGGTCTACGGCATTCGGGACACTGGCAAAACGGTAGTGGGCATCAACAATCTGGTGGCACAGACGTTGACGGAAAAAACGATACCCGGCACCAATTGCATTGACACCATTCGCGGCCTCACCAATAACGCCGTGCCTTCGAGTAAGGACGGCTGGTATTTCAATTTGATCTCGCCCGGCGAACGCGTAGTCGTTACGCCGGGTGCACTGTTCGACACCAATCGCGTGGCGATTACCACTCTGATTCCGGACAGCCAGGGATGCTCTGGAAATCGCGATGGGGCAGTGATGGTTATTGATGGTGCGACAGGAGGGGCGGGAGATGGCCTCTCGCTGCCGTCTTCACCGTGGTCGTCGGGCTCGATAAAGATCAGGTCCGTCGGTGGACACGTCGCCAATCCACCAATGACCGGAACCCTGCCTGTGACAACGGTGATCGGCGGTGGCAAGCTGATTTTTCCAGGAATCACGCTCAATGGTGGCGAGCCTGCCCATGCAGATGACGCTGCATGGCGCCGGCGCTCCTGGCGGGAGTTGATGAATGACTTGTGATCGCAGTCAAGAGAAACTTTCGACGTCATTCCGAGGCGGCTTCAGCCTGATTGAACTGCTGATCGTGCTGGTGGTGCTCGCCATTCTTGCGGTGATGGCGATCCCCGCATATGGACGCTATGCCTTAAGAGCCCATAGGGTGGACGGTCAGGCAATATTGCTGCACATTGCAGATGCTCAAGAGCGATTTTACGCAAACAATAACCACTACGGCGTGCTGACCGACATTGGCTTCGCCGAGCCGACGACGTCCGAGCAAAAATATTATTCCGTCACGTCGACTGTTGCCGCAGATCCTGCTGGCAACAGTTCTCAGGCTTACGTGGCGACGGCAACCCCAATCGGTGCTCAGGCCAAGGACGCTTGTGGCACGTTGACGATCGCTAATAGCGGCATCAAGACCCCGCTTTCCTCTTCCGCCGCGGCCAACATGAATGGAAGCTGCTGGTAACGTGTGACTTATTACTACCGCGCTTCTTCTAGCCTTTCGCGTAAACCCCCCTGACGCAGTATGGGTCGCGCAACCGCAGATAGAAGCGCCGCATCGGTTGACCAGATTTCGGCATGGCTGCGAGCGCGGGAGATGGCGGTGTAGACGAGTTCGCGGGTGAGGATGCGGTTGGTTTCGTCGGGAGGGAGTACGACGGCGATGCTGCGATATTCGGAGCCTTGGCTGCGGTGGATGGTGATGGCCCAGGCGCTTTCGTGGGCCGGCAGCGCGCGCGGGGAGAAGCTGCGCAGGCCGCTGTTGCCATCGCGATCGCTGAGTTCGAACCACACGCGCAGTCCGTCCGCACCGTTGAGTGCGATGCCGACATCGCCGTTGAACAGGCCGCGGGCGTAATCGTTGCGGGTGATGATGACGGGGCGGCCGTGATACCAAGCGTGGGTCACGTCGAGATCGAAGCGTATGCCGAGTCGACGCGTCATCAGCGCATTGACGCCTTGTGCGCCGAACGCGCCGTCGCGCAGCGCGCAGAGAATTTGCATCTCATGCAGATTTCGCAGCGCCGATTCCGGAGCGGCGCTTTTCGACAGTAATGTTTGCAACACATCAGCATGACGTTCGATCCACGCATCGACGTTCGCGCGCAACGCGTCGCTACCATCGCAGCGACGCAGATGCAGATCGCCGACGCTGCGCTGTGTGAGAAGATTGTCCAACCATGCCGGGTCGGGAGCCGTGCGCAAGGACTCGATGCCGCGCTGTAGCCCGCTTCCGGCGCGCCATGTATGGGTGAGCGTCACTACGTGCCCGGCAAGCGTTGCTTCGCTGCTCGCAGTGTCTGGTGCAGCGGTTAGCAGCGGCGCAAGCAGGCGAGACATAGCCGACGGAAACTGGTTGATCGGCGCGCTGGCGACGATATCGGCCAGCACCGAACCGGCGTCGACCGAGGCGAGCTGGTTGGGATCACCCAGCAGGATCAGTACGGCGTCAGGGCGAAGCGCCTCCAGCAGGTGACGCATCATGGCCAGATCTACCATTGACGCTTCGTCGACCACGACGATGTCTTCGGCGAGCGGATGCTGGCGATCGTGGCTGAACGTGTTATCCATCGGCCGATAGCCGAGCAGCCGGTGCAGGGTGCGCGCATCGGCGTGGGGAATAGCCTGCAGCAGTTCGCGGAACGGATTCTGTTCGGCCGGACTCCAGGCAGTTTGCAGATCCGCCTTGCTCCTGGCGACCGACTGCACCAGTCGCTGCGCGGCCTTGCCTGTCGGCGCGGCCAGCGCAATCGATGGATGGGCGGGCAGCCCGGCGGCCTTGGCATGACGCAGCAGCATCAGCAGCATGCGCATAACCGTCGTCGTTTTGCCCGTGCCTGGTCCGCCGGTGAGCACGAAGAAGCGCGTACCGCCCAGGGCGGCCACGGCGGCGCGCTGCCAGTCATCGGCGCCTGACGGAGCGCCGGCAAACAGCGTTGCCAAATCGGTCGCCAGGGTTCCAGCGGGAATCGGCAAGGTGCGGTCGCGGCATCGCTGCCGAATCGCCGCAGCCAGCTTCGATTCGTGCTGCCAGTTGCGCCAGAGATAGAAGCGGTTTTGCGCATCGAGCACGAACGGCGTGAATCGCTGACCATCACCCACCCACGGCTGATCGCGCAGTGCGCTCAGCGCCTCGGCATCGAACCCGACATCGGTCACCGGATCGACCAGCCACGCGCACGAGTGGCCCTGGCCCTCGGCGGTGCTGGCGGCGAGCACGGCGCTTGCCAGCAAGGCTGAGCCGGTGCGAGCCAGCACCCACTGCGACAAGGTCTGATCGATGACGCGCTCTTCGGCTGAGTTATCGTTCATCGCGTAAGCGTTCATGCGGCAGCTCCCTGCGCATCCGTGAGCGTGGCGCCGGCAAAGGCGTCATCCAACGCCTCGATCAACGTGGTCGGCCAGCGGTGACGCCATACGCCGAGGCCCGGCTTTTCGATTGGCTCCAGGCCGATGGCGCGCACAAAGAGATACCAGCTGTCGCCCAGATGCTTTTCGGCCGTATAGCCGTCCATCCGCTGTCGAAGATAGCGGTGTAGAGCTACCGTATAGAGCAGGGCCTGCAGCGGATAATGGTGCTCCGCCATGGCAGCATCCAGCGAAGCACCGGCGTAATCGTGAAGGCGTGCGCCCAGCCAGTTGGTCTTGTAATCGAGCACGTGGAAGCGGCCGTTCCACTGAACGATAAGATCGGCGAAACCGGTCAGCATGCCGTTGAGCGTGGTGGCATCGAGGCTGGCCGGGACGACATCGGGGAAACCGTGCGCGATGCACAGCTGCCTCAGCTGCGCGACCGCCACGCGATGCACCGGAAATTGGAACTCGAATTCGACGATGCGTTGGTCTTCTGCAATATTGCCAAGCCGCAGGCCATCGCCGAGATCGCTCTGGCGCACGCGATCGACCATGCGGCCCACGCGCTCCAGCGCCTCATCGGCGGACAGGCTGTCGGCCTTGATGGCCTGCGCGGTGAGCTGGGTATTCAGTAACGCACGCTGCTCCGGCCAGACGGGACCGGGCCGTGCGTGCTCAAGCACCTGATGCACGGCGTCGCCGAAGCGCGGTCCGCGCAGCGGATACAAAGCCAGCAGGCGCGCATCGTCGGCCAACTCGATCAGCGAAGTCTCTTCTGCATCGACGATATCCGCGCCGGCTTCGTCGGCCGCGCCGCTGTCGTCGATGCTGACAGCCGCTGCCGCATAGCGCGTCAACCCGCTGAAGCTGTGCAGCCACTGGAACGCCCGCATTAATGGCAGCGGCGCCTGCGTGGCGCGCGCGGCGTTCGACTCGACGGGTTTTTGATAGCGTCGAGGCGAGCCCTTGAACGGTGGCATCAGCGCGATACCGGGCAGTCCGTCGGCCATCGCCTGCAGCGATGTCTCGCCCTCGTCCAGTCCGAGCTGGCGCTGCGCCTGCGCGATCAGCGGATCGATGGCGGCGACCTGCCACGCCAGCTGATCCGTGCTTGGCCCGCGGCCGCGATCGATCCAGTACACGTGCACGGCGTGGACGGCGCGAGTCAGGGCCACGTAGAGCAGGCGCAATCGCTCCTGCAGATCCTCGCGAAAATGCAGGCCCAGGTGATCGATAAAGTCGGGCGAACCCAGGTCGATGCAGCGACCACCTTCGGCATCGTGATAGCGCAACACGCCCGGCGCGCGCGCGCCGCTGCGATCGCCGACGCGCCAGATCAGCGGCAGAAACACGATGGGAAACTCCAGCCCCTTGCTGGCGTGGATGGTTAGCAGCTGCACGCGTCGAGCATCGCTTTCGATGCGCAGCTGGCGCTCGTCGGCAGCCTCGGCATCGCCGTCGCTGCCTTCCTGGCGCATCTCGACCAGCCAGGCGTAGAGACCGTCCAGCCCATGCAGGGCACTTTCTTCTGCGGCCAGCAGTTCGCCGAGATGGCGCAGATCGGTGACCACGCGCTCGCCCTCGGGCAAGGCCAGCAGCGCGGTGCCGCGTTGGGCCAGCAGCGCTTCGATCAGCGCCAGCACGCCGCGGCTGCGCACCAGCGCGCGCCAGGCTTCGAAGCGCTCGAGCTCGCGTTCAAATGCCGATGCATCGATTTGCCATGTGTCGAACTGTTGTAGCGTGGCGCCGAGCAGGGTGCTCGCCAGCGCGCCGCGCACCGCGGTGTCGTCGTCGGCGTGCAGCACGGCGTAGAGGATCAGTGCGAGATCGCGCGCCACGTCACCCGCAAAAATATTGCCGCGTCCGCTGCCCACGC
>CAIKJM010000564.1 GCA_903827735.1 uncultured Rhodanobacter sp.
CCGGACGGCGCGCAGCTGCAGGGCCTCAAGTCCGGACCGATCAGCGGTCCCGATGCCGAGGCGCTGATGCGCAAGGCGCTGGGCTGGGAGGTACCGCTGCGCGATCTGCGCGCCTGGGTGCTTGGCCTGCGCGCGGACAGCGGTTCGGCCGAAGTGAGCTTTGGCGACAACGCGCTGCCGTCTCTGCTGGTTCAGGACGGCTGGTCGGTCGAGTACCGCGAATGGGATGCCACGCGCCAGCCCCCGCTGCCGACCAAGGTGTATGCCAGCAAGCCACCGTACAAGGTGAAGCTGTCGATCGAATCATGGCAGTTCCAATGATGGCGATTCGCTGGCAGCTCGGCGACGCACGCAGCGCACGGGCGCGTTGAGTCGCCAGACCCGACATGCCCGATCATCCGACCGAAAGCGCTTTTTTCATCGAACGTGCGCTGCCTGATCAGGTCGCGGCGCTGTGCGCGATCGAGCGAAAAGCCGTGCAGCTTTTTCGGGGTCATCCAGTGTGGCCGCTCTATGCCGATATGCCGATCCCGCCCGAGCTGCTGCACCGGGCGATCGGCCGCGGTCTGGTCTGGGTCGCGCTGAGTGCGGCGCGGGAGGCGGTGGGATTTGTCTGGCTGGATGCAGAGATAGACCGCGGGGCGGCTGATGAGGCGATCGGCATCGCCGAAATCGACGTGCTGCCGGATTACGGCCAGCGCGGCATCGGTGCTGCCTTGCTCGAACACGCCTGCCAATGGGCGCGCGCCGCCGGCTATCGCCGGATCGATCTGGGAACGCTGGCCGATGTGCGCTGGAACGCGCCTTTCTACGCTAAACGGGGCTTTGCCGTGGTCGACAAAAACGATCCGGCGTTTGCCTTTGCGCGGCAGCGCGACCGCGAAAACGGTTTTCCGGACCGGCTGCGGGTATTTATGAGTCGCGCTTTGGCGCCTCGTGCCCGTAACGAGTGGACGATATGGTCCGCGCCGGCCAAGTTGAACCTGTTTTTGCGCATCACCGGCCGCAGGCCGGACGGTTACCACGAGCTGCAGACGGTATTTCGCATCCTCGACTGGGGCGATGAGATTCGTCTGCGCGTGCGCGACGATGGCCAAGTTCGGCGGCCGCACGAGGTGCCCGGCGTGCCGGAGTCAATCGATCTGGCGGTGCGGGCGGCACAGCTTTTGAAGACGCACTCGGGCTCAGACTTTGGCGCCGACATCGACGTGAACAAGCGTATTCCGATGGGCGGCGGCCTGGGCGGCGGCAGTTCCGATGCGGCCACCGTGCTGGTGGCGCTGAACTGGCTGTGGCGGCTGAATCTGGACGAGGACACCCTGGCCGAACTCGGGCGCCAGCTGGGCGCGGATGTGCCGGTCTTCGTGCGCGGTCGGTCGGCATGGGCTGAGGGCGTCGGCGATCAGCTCTCGCCGCTGCCACTGCCGCGTCGAACGTATGTGGTGCTCGACCCGCATGAGCATGTGCCGACGGCCGCGCTTTTCCAGGCGTCTGAATTGACACGAAATGCGCCGCGGGCGACAATTTCATCCTTTGCTTCTGGCGAAACGACAGAAAATGCCTTTGCGCCGGTAGTACGCGCGCGTCACCCGCGGGTGGCCGCCGCGCTCGACTGGCTGGGCGGCTTCGGTCAAGCGCGACTGTCCGGTAGTGGCGGCTGCGTGTTTCTGGAAACGAAATCATTCGAGCGGGCGGTATCGATCGCCGGGCAATGTCCGGCAGCCTTCACGGCCCACGTGGGCTCGGGGGTCGATGTTTCGCCGCTGCAGCAGGCTCTGGCGCGGCATCAATCGCGTATAGAGTGAAACGACATACGGCATTCGCTGGCGGCATGGCGAGGCCAAACGAGTACGAACAAAAGCACAATCGAACAACCTAATACTGGGGCGTCGCCAAGCTGGTTAAGGCACGGGATTTTGATTCCCGCATACGCAGGTTCGAATCCTGCCGCCCCAGCCATTCCTGATGGCTTGAGTTCCGAGGTAACCACTGTGGACACGTCCACCCCGATGATGCTTTTTACCGGCAATGCGCACCGCGCGCTGTCCGAGGACGTCGCCCATCGACTGGGCGTGCCGCTTGGCAAGGCGCTGGTCAGCACGTTCAGCGACGGCGAAGTCCAGATCGAAATCGAGGAAAACGTCCGCCGGCAGGAGGTTTTCGTCATCCAGCCGACGGGCGCGCCGAGTGCGGAAAACCTGTTCGAGCTGCTGGCGCTGGTCGATGCGCTCAAGCGTGCTTCGGCCATGAGTGTGACCGCGGTGATGCCGTACTTTGGCTACGCTCGGCAGGATCGCCGTCCGCGCTCGGCCCGCGTGCCGATCACCGCCAAGCTGGCTGCCCGCATGATCGGCGCCGCGGGCGTCGACCGGGTGCTGACGGTGGATCTGCATGCCGACCAGATTCAGGGCTTCTTCGATATTCCGGTCGACAACGTGTACGCCTCGCCGGTGCTGCTGGCCGATATCTGGCGTCATCACAGCATGGACGACGTGATCGTCGTCAGTCCGGACGTGGGCGGTGTGGTGCGCGCTCGCGCGCTGGCCAAGCGGCTCGACGACGCGGATCTGGCGATCATCGACAAGCGCCGCCCGAAGGCCAACGTGGCCACGGTGATGAACATCATCGGCGACGTGAACGGCAAGACCTGCGTGCTGATCGATGACATCGTCGATACCGCCGGCACGCTGTGCGCGGCGGCCGCTGCGCTGAAAGAGCGCGGCGCCCGCAAAGTGGTGGCCTACTGCGTGCATCCGGTGCTCTCGGGTGCGGCGGTCAGCAATATCGAAGGCTCCCAGCTCGATCAGCTGGTAGTCACCAATACGCTGCCGCTGAGTCCGCAGGTGCAGGCCTGTACGCGGATTCGCCAGCTCTCGGTGGCCGAGCTGCTGGCTGAAACCATTCGCCGCATCGCCTTTGGCGAGTCGGTGAGTTCGCTGTACGTGGATTGATGCGCCGGATTTATTCAGTCGCATTGGTTCATACTAGTGAGTTGAAATTGCTGCACCCACAGTTTTTGGCTTCAAACGCGGTGGCATTTGCCATCGCACCATCGACTTTTCTGGTCGCGGGAAAGTCACTCGACCGCTGCGAAGCGGTTACTACCCAACCAAGGCAATACCAACATGGCTAAGACACACGAAATCAAGGCGCAGAGCCGCAAAGACGAGGGGAAAGGTGCGAGCCGCCGCCTGCGTCATGCGAGCTTCGTGCCTGCCGTCGTTTACGGCGCGGGCAAGGATCCGGAGAGCATCCAGATCGAACACAACACCATCCTGCTCGCTGCCAAGCACGAGTGGTTCTTCTCTTCGGTGCTCGACCTCAACGTCGACGGCAAGGTGCAGAAGGTGCTGGTGCGCGACTGGCAGAAGCATCCGTTCAAGCAGCTGATGATGCACATGGATTTCCTGCGCATCAACGAGAACGAAGTCGTTCGCGTCAACGTGCCGCTGCACTTCCTCAACCAGGAAACCTCGCCGGCCGCCAAGACCTCCGGTCTGGTCATTTCGCACAACCTGACGGAAGTCGAAGTCTCCTGCCTGCCGAAGGATCTGCCGGAGTTCATCGAGCTCGATCTGGCCGACCTGAAGGAAGGCGACATCATCCATCTGTCGCAGCTGAAGCTGCCGGCCGACGTCGAGATTCCGGCGCTGGCGCTGGGCGAAGATCACGATATCGCCGTGGTCACCGTGATGTTCGTCGAGGAAGAAGTCGACGAAGAGATCGAGGCCGCTGAGGGCGATGACGCCGATGCGTCCGCCGATGCGAAGAAGGATGAGAAGAAAGACGAGAAGAAGGACGACAAGAAGTAAGCCGCTGCAGCCCGCGCTCTTACCGGCGCGGGCTGCGCTGCGTGCCTTCCGTCATGGCAGGTCTGCGACTCATTGTCGGGCTGGGAAATCCCGGTGCCGAATACCTCAGAACCCGGCACAACGCCGGGTTCTGGTTTGTGGACGCCCTGGCCAGCGCGCAGGGCCAGCGCTTCAGTTTTGACGGCAAGCTGCACGGCGAAGCCTGCAAGGTCGCCATCGGTGGCGAGTCGGTGTGGCTGCTGAAGCCTTCGACCTTCATGAACAAAAGCGGCATCGCAGTAGCTTCCGCGCTGCGCTATTACAAGATCGAACCGGAGCAATGCTTGGTTGCGCACGACGATTTGGATCTGCCGCCCGGCGTAGTGCGCCTCAAGTTCGACGGCGGTCACGGCGGTCAGAACGGCCTACGCGACATCATGGCGCATCTCGGACACGGTAAATTCCATCGGCTGCGCGTGGGTATCGGCCATCCCGGGCATCGGGACCAGGTCACGCCCTGGGTGCTGGGTCGCCCCTCGGCGGTTGACGAAGACGCCATGCTGCTTGGTATCGGCAGAGCACTGGACGTGCTGCCGCTGGCGACCCGAGGCGAGTTTGAAAAAGCGATGCATCAGCTGCACAGCGCGGAAACCAGCACAGCGAAAAAATAGGTTCTCACTCACAGCAGACGCGATACGCAAGCCGAGCCACCGAATCGATTTGCGCCTCACGTTTCACGGCACGGAATTATCATGGGTATCAAATGCGGCATTGTCGGTCTGCCTAACGTCGGCAAGTCCACCCTGTTCAACGCGCTCACCAAGGCGGGCATCGAGGCGGCTAACTACCCGTTCTGTACCATCGAGCCCAACGTGGGCATCGTCGAAGTGCCGGACGCGCGGCTGGCGCAGCTGGCGGAGATCGTCAAGCCGCAGAAAATCGTGTCGGCGGTGGTCGAGTTCGTCGACATCGCCGGACTCGTGGCGGGCGCGTCAAAGGGCGAGGGGCTAGGCAATCAGTTTCTGGCGAATATTCGCGAGACCGATGCCATTGTGAACGTCGTGCGTTGTTTCAACGACGACAATATCATCCACGTGGCCGGGCGCATCGATCCGCTCGATGACATCATCGTCATTGGCACCGAGCTGGCGCTCGCCGACCTGGCCACGGCCGACAAGGCGCTGCAGCGCGAGCAGAAGAAAGCCCGCGCTGGCGACAAGGATGCCAAGCTGATGGTCGCGGCGCTGGAAAAAGTGGTGCCGCATCTGGATCAGGGCAATCCGGCGCGCTCGGCGCCGCTGTCCGATGAAGAAAAGCTGGCGCTCAAGCCGCTGTCGCTGCTGACCATCAAGCCGGCAATGTACGTGGCCAATGTGGCCGAAGACGGTTTCGAGAACAATCCGCTGCTGGACAAAGTGCGTGAGCATGCGGCCATCGAGGGTGCGCCGGTCGTCGCCGTGTGCGCGGCCATCGAGTCGGATATGGCCGAGATGGATGACGCCGACAAAGCGGAGTTTCTCGCCGAAATGGGCCTCAAGGAGCCGGGCTTGAATCGGCTGGCGCGCGCGGCGTTCGGGTTGCTCGGTCTGCAGACGTACTTCACCGCTGGCGTCAAGGAAGTGCGCGCCTGGACCATCCATATTGGCGATACCGCGCCGCAGGCGGCTGGCGTGATCCACACCGATTTCGAGCGCGGCTTTATTCGCGCACAGACGATCGGTTTCGACGATTTCATCCGCTATCGCGGTGAGCAGGGCGCCAAGGAGGCGGGCAAGATGCGTGCTGAAGGTAAGGACTATGTCGTCAAGGACGGCGATGTGCTGAATTTCCTGTTTAACGTCTGAAGCTCGTTGCCGCGAGTTTGTTCGACCCCTAGCCGGAGCTTCCATGTCAGGTCAGCAGCACGAAGTGACTTTTCGTTTTCTCGCCCAGCCCACTGACGTCAATTTCGGCGGCAAGGTGCACGGCGGCATGGCGATGAAGTGGATCGATCAGGCCGGTTACGCCTGCGCGGTGGGCTGGAGCGGCGCTTATTGCGTCACCGCGTCGGTCAGCGGCATCCAGTTCGTGGCGCCGATCCTGATCGGCGACCTAGTCACGGTGCGTGCTCGTCTGATTCATACCGGGACATCGAGCATGCATATGGCGGTGGACGTGCTGGCGCGCGATCTGCGCAAAGACGAGCAGCGGTTGGCAACCAGCTGCGTCATGGTTTTCGTGGCGCTCGATGGCCAGGACGGTAAACCCACGGCGGTGCCGCGCTGGGAGCCGAGCAATGACAGCGAGCGCCGCCTGCAGCTGCAGGCAAAGCAGCTGCTGGAGCTATCTAAGGGCATGGAACAGCTGATTGATACGCACGGCGCGTCTGCGAGCTGACTTGCGCTCCGTACGCGCAAAAACTGTGCGAAATACGCGCATTTGCGCGCCTCAGGTGTTGACAGCTCAAGGCTCGATCCACACAATACGCGTTCTTTGTTGGAGGGATACCCAAGCGGCCAACGGGGGCAGACTGTAAATCTGCTGGCTTACGCCTTCGGTGGTTCGAATCCACCTCCCTCCACCAGCTTGGACTCCGCTCTAAGTTTTCTTAGAGTGGTGAAAAGTTAAAGTTTTCGACGATGCGACGCTAGGCCCGGGTTGCAGCGAAGAGAAAAGTTTTAGCAGGGTTGCATGGATGCAGTCTTGTACGCGACGCGAAAGCGGCGCGGCCCGGATGGACGAGGTAGGTAGCATGATCCGATGTGGATCATGAAATCGCCTCGTTTATCAAGCGAGTTCCGCGCAGGGCGGGAGTAGTTCAATGGTAGAACATCAGTTTTCCAAACTGATTACGCGGGTTCGATTCCCGCCTTCCGCTCCA
>CAIKJM010000565.1 GCA_903827735.1 uncultured Rhodanobacter sp.
GCCCGCTCGCCCAGCGCCGGCGCCTTCAGCGACAGCGTCGGGGCGTGATCGAGCCGGCTGGTCCAGCGCACGGTATCGGTGCCCGCACTGAAAGTGACCTGGATGCGATCGTCCTTGACCAGCGCGTCGTCGCCGAGCGGATGCTCACCGGGCAGCAGCGGCAGCGTGGTGCTGAAGCCACCTTCTTTCGGCGCGATTCGTTCGGCCACGTTTTCTACGGTCCAGTCCAGGCCCAGTGCCAGGCTGCGGGTAAGCCGCACATACGGTGGAAAGCTTTGCGCCGGTGCGGAGCCATTGCTGTCGCCAATGGCGCGTACGCGATTGAGCGCGAGGCTGTCGCCGAGCATGCGTCCGGCATCGACGCCATCTAGCGACCAGCCGGCGCCGTCGAACGCGATGTGCTGCGGCGGCAGCTCAAAGCGCAGGCTCATGCTTTGTGCGTCGCTTGCGCGATAGTGCAGGCCGATTTTGTGCACGCCGCGATCAAGCCGCAGCACCAGCTGATCGCCGCGACGCGCCAGCGCTGCGCCGGCGCGTCCATCCACACTGGCGTCGACCAGCGGCAGCGCATCGTCGGTTTGCGGCAGAGGTAGCGCAGTCGGTGCGCCGACGTGCACTTCGAGCGTCACGTCGAGCGCGTCGTTACTCGCCTGCAGCTGCGCCTGGGCGATCTGCGCACAGTTCGGCGCGCACGGCGGCGCCTCGGTAAGACGCGTGCGCAGCTGATTGAGCAGCTGCTGGTCCGGCAGGCTTTGCGCGCGCGCCACATGCGGCACGATGGCAAGGGCCAGCAGCGCAACTCCCACGGCTCGACGGCCGCGCAAGAAGCTCAGCGATCCGCGCAGCGGCGGCAGCAGGAGCAGCGCCAGCTTGGCCAGAAGCGCGGCCAGCAGGCCGACCATCAGCACGCGCAGCAGTCGCACCAGCCACGAGGGTGCAATCACCAGACGCGTGGTCTGCTCCGCTGTCACCGGACCTGACCAGCCTAGTTGATAATCGTTGCCCTGATTCCAGCGCGGCATGCCGACGCCGGCCTGAATGAGGTCCGGATTGCTCTGCTCCCGGGCGACCTGTGTTGCGGGTGATATCCGAGAAGCGGTGTCTGCCGACCCCAGCATGTACTGCCCATGCGAGTGTCCATCGGCATCTTCCGAAACGGATTTACTGGCCATAGCCGACGACGGCATCGCTTCGCTGTCCATCGGCGCAGGGGCCGGCGGCGAGGCGGGCATACCACCGACGATCTTGGGAGCAGGAGGCGGCGGCATCACGGCGTTCTGACTGACCTCTTCCACCGCCATGGCCGCGTTTTCGACGGTTGAAACTCCCGGACTCTGCAACTGCGGATGCAGCGCATATTGAAGCTGTGTCGATGCGAACGGCAAGGTCCACAGCGCGGCCAGCACAAACAGCACGACCGCAATCGCGCGTGCTCCCACGCGCAGACGCCCCTCCGGCAACGCGCGCATCAGCAGCGCCAGAGCGATGGCCATGGCAAGCGTCCAGCGCGGCGCGCCGTCCTCGTGCTGTGCCAATGCCAGAAGCACCACCGCGAGCGCGGCCCAGCGCCAGCCGAGCAGGCGGCCGGCCAGCAAGGCGATCACCGCGACGACGAACAGATCGAGCAGGCTCCACTGCGCCACCCAGGAATCGGGCGAGCGATCCGCACCGATGGCGCCGAGCAGCCGGTAACCCCGCGGCAGGTGCAGCGTGGCCTCGATACTCTCCAGCGGCAGCTGCCAGCCCGCGCTGGGCACGGCGCCGCTGTGGCCCGGCAGACGCAGCCCGGCGCTGAGATCGATGGTCTGCTGACGCACTTCGACGCCGCTGCGGCCTTCCGCACTTTTGCTGATCAGCAGCGGTTCGCTGCCCTGTGAGGCGCGCTGCAGCTGCCACGGCGCGGCCACATCCAGCCGCTGATGATGGCGAAGATCGCCGCTGAGGCGATCTTCGATACTGATGCCGCCGCCGTCGAAGTCGAGCCAGAGTTCGCGCTGCAGATGCAGCTGCGCGCCCTGGCCGCCTTCGTCGCCGCGCGTGCCCTGTTCGATCGCGAGCCCGGCGCTATCGTCGAGCGTGAATGCGGGCAACTGACGCCAATCGTCCGGCACGCCGGCCTGCGCCGCGTCTGCTGCGCGACCGTCGACCCGCGTGCCGCGCAGGTCGCTGTCGTCGGC
>CAIKJM010000566.1 GCA_903827735.1 uncultured Rhodanobacter sp.
CCTTGGTCGATGTACACGCCCAACGTCAGTTGCGCGACTGCATCTTCGACAGCAGCCGCAGCAGCTCCAAATACAGCCATACAAGGGTAACCACCAGCGCGAACGCGCCGTACCATTCCATGTATTTCGGCGCGCCGCCGTTGACGCCGGTTTCGATCATGTCGAAATCCAGGATCAGGTTCAGCGCGGCAATCACCACCACCACGCCGCTAAACACGATGCCGATGGTGCTGTGGCCGTTGATGAAGCCGATCGGATGGCCAAAGAAGCTCATCGCCATATTGGCCAGATAAAGCAGCATGATGCCGCCGGTCGCGGCCACGATTCCGAGCTTGAACTTCTCCGTGGCGCGGATCAGCCCGCTGCGATAGGCCACCAGCAGCGCTGCCATGGTGCCGAAGGTAAGTCCCACCGCCTGTAGCACGATGCCCGGATAGCGCATCTCGAATAGGGCCGACACCGCGCCGATGAACACGCCCTCCACCAGCGCATACAGCGGCGCGGTGACCGGTGCCCAGGTTTTCTTGAACGAGGTGACCAGTCCCAGGACCAGTCCGCCGATGGCGCCGCCCAAGGCCAGCGGCCACATGGCCGGAACGCTGGCAGGTCCGTTGAAATGGCTCCAGCTGAACATGGCGCCGATCAGCACCAGGATCAGCAGCAGGCCGGTTTTGTTCACCGTGCCGTTGAGCGTCATCGCCTCGCCGTTGCGCGATACGACCACGCCGCTGGCCGCGTCGAGGAACGTATTTTTGTTGAGTGCCGGGTTGCCGCTTTGCATAAAGTGCTCCGATGAGTTCTTCGCCATCGTATCTGGTCTGGGGCCGAGGCCGAGTTACGCGCGTGGCCGCGTCCGCGCAGGGAAACTACGCGACAATGAGACTTTGCCAAACGTCGCGGAGTTCCGATGAGCCCTTCCATCCTGCGCATTGCCACCCGCAAGAGCCCGCTAGCCCTGTGGCAAGCCGAGCACGTGGCGGCCGCGTTGCGCGCGGCGCATCCGGCGCTGTCGGTAGAGCTGGTGCCGATGTCCACGCGCGGCGACGAGATCCTTGACCGGCCGCTAGCCGAGGTCGGCGGCAAGGGCCTGTTTCTCAAGGAACTCGAGGTGGCGATGATGGAAGGCCGCGCCGATCTGGCTGTCCACTCGCTCAAGGACGTTCCCGTGACGCTGGAGCCCGGCTTTACCCTGCCGGCGATCCTGCCGCGCGCGGATGCGGCCGATGCCTTTGTCAGCAACGACTTCGCCAACCTTGCGGCGCTGCCGCAGGGCGCGCGGGTAGGCACATCCTCGCTGCGCAGGCAGGCGCTATTGCGCGCGCTACGGCCGGATCTGCAGCTGCTCGATCTGCGCGGCAACGTCGGCACGCGGCTGGCGAAACTCGACGCCGGCGGTTATGACGCCATCGTGCTGGCTTGCGCCGGGCTGGAGCGGCTCGGCTTCGCCGCGCGCATCCGTTCGCGGCTTACCCCGCCGGAATGGCTGCCGGCGCCTGGTCAGGCTGCGATTGCGATCGAGGCCTGCACGGATCACTCGGCCACGCTGGCCCTGCTGGCCGCGCTCGACGATGCCGACACGCGGCTGACCATCGACGCCGAGCGGGCGATGAATCAGGCGCTTGGCGGCAGCTGCACTGTACCGGTTGCCGCCTGGTGCGTACTGGGCGAGCGCGGCCTGCATCTGCGCGGCATGGTCGGCGATGCGGCATCCGGTCGGCTGCTGCATGCCGAAGCGATGAACCCCAATGACGATGCTGTGGCGTTAGGCCGGCAGGTGGCAGCGGCTCTAATCGATCAGGGCGCGGGCGAGATACTCGGGCTATGAGCGCCTAGCACCACGAAACGCGCTGTACGAAAAAGCCCCGCTGCGAAGAGCGGGGCTTTTGATTCAACCGATCAAACGCGTCAGAGCAAGTGCGTCAGAGGTTGTAGACGATATTGGTGGTGGTGAGCGTGTCGTTCTTGCGGATACCCGGCAGCACGTTGGTGTTGTGGCGCACCTGGAATCCCACCTTCACCGCCAGCTTCTTGGTCATGCTGACCGAAACGCCGGCATCATTCTGTATATACGTATCCTTGGAACCCGCTTCGGTCAGGAACGTATCTTCGAACGAGGTGTTGTCGGTGAGCTTGTGCTTGTAGTTGACCAGGCCGCGGGCGATCGCTTCGCTCTGCGTACCGTTGGCTTCCTGCGGCACTTCAACACCATCGATCAGCGTGTCCTGAACCGCCGGGCGGTAACGCTTGTAACCGGGGCCGAGTTCGAACGACAGCTCGTTGGTGTCGTCTTTCAGCGCGATGTAGCCGTAACCGACCGACACCACGCCTTGCCAGATATTGGCGCCGAAGTCGTCGTGCTCGTAGCGAGCGGCCGTGACGATATAGCTGCGCGGATCGAGCTTGTAGCCGACCGAGGCACCGCCGTCATAGCGATTGGCGGTTTCGTTGAACTGCTCCACCGTGGCGCCTGACGCGTTGGTTACCGACTGCTGGCTTTTCGCGCGCAGGAAATCGACGTAGAAGTTGTTCTTCCACTGCTCGTTTTCCTGATTCAGGTTGAGCTTGCCGTTAACGTTTTGCGAGCGCGTGTTGCCGGTAGCCGAAGCGAAACCAAACTCGCCCGATCCGCTCCAGCCGCCGTTGTTGGCCGCACCGTTGGTGCCGCTGGCGTCGGCCCCGGAAGCCGGTGCAGCATCGTCAGCCTGAACGGCGAAACTTGCCATGGAGGCCAGCAAAACGCAGGCGATCAGGGTCTTTTTCATCGAGGGATCCAATTTGTTAAGCAATAGTGATCGTCTACCTTAACGGCCGGGATTGAACTTCAAATGAACAATCTGCTGCGCCGCAACGAAAAAACTTCACGATCCTGCGTCAATCCAGCTGACGAATCAATGTTTTGAAGCGGCCGCATGCGGCCGCAACCATGCTACAAACGCTTTCATTCCCGACACCTGCACCAGGGCATATGGACCGCTACGAACGCATTTCCACCTTGCATCGATTGCTCAAGTCGGCGCATTACCCGATTCCCCTGGCCCGGTTGCGCGAAGAGCTGGAGTGCTCACGCGCCACGCTTTATCGCGACGTGGCGTTTCTGCGCGACGCGCTGGGCGCTCCGGTCGAAAGTGCCGGCGGCGACCAGGCCGCATTTCGCTACGAAGTAGGCGAGGGCGAACGCTTCGAACTGCCGGGCCTTTGGCTGACCTCGGACGAGCTGTCCGCGTTGCTGGCCTTGAACGAACTGATCGACCGCTCCGGCACCGGCGTGCTGGCCGGCGCGCTGACGCCGCTGCGCAAGCGCATCGAAGGCCTGCTGTCCAACCGCGAAGGCAACGACGAGCCGCTGCCGATCGAGCGCATTCGGGTCATTCCCTGGGGCGAGCGCAAGCTCAGCCAGCAGGTGTTTCGCATCGTCGCCGGTTCGGTGCTGAAGCGGCATCAGCTGCGCTTTCGCTACCGCGCCCGCACCACCAATACCGACAGCCGCCGCACCGTCTCGCCGCAGCGGCTGACCCACTATCGCGACAACTGGTATCTCGACGTATGGGATCACGATCGCGAAGCGCTGCGCAGTTTTGCCGTCGATCGCATCGTCGAACCGCAGGCGCTGGATGCCGCGGCCATCGACGTGGCTGAAAACGATCTCAACGAGCTGCTGGCCTCCAGCTACGGCATCTTCGCGGGCAAGCCAAAGGCCTGGGCCACGATCCGTTTTTCGCAGCACGCCGCGCGCTGGGTCGCCGACGAGCACTGGCATTCGCAGCAGCGCGGCGAATGGCTGCCGGACGGCCGCTACGAACTGCAGGTGCCCTACTCCAATTCGCGCGAACTGCTGATGGACGTACTCAAGTACGGCCCCGACGCCGAGATCGTCTCACCGCTGCCGCTGCGTGAGGAAATGAAGATCCTGCTGCAGCTGGCGATGAGCGGCTATCAGCCGAGCCTCTGATCGCAGCGCCGAAGCGGTTATCGCCGCAGCGATGACTGCGGGGATAGCTGACTTGCAAGGCCACGGCAGCTTGCCGAGAATTTGTGGCGCGTCCATGCTTGTCAGACGCCGCATTCCGTCAGCGGGTGGCGGCTGCTCCGACCACAATTGAAAGCTGCGCATGACACACACCGATATCGCCGACCCTACCGCGCTGCCCGCAGCGCTTTCCGAATCACGCCGACCGACCGTGGCGCTGGCCCTTGGCGCGGGTGGCGCAAAAGGCCTGGCGCACATCGGCGCGATCGAGGAAATCGAGGCGCAGGGTTTTGAAATCGTCGCCATCGCCGGCTGCTCGATGGGCGCGCTGATCGGCGGCATCTATGCGATGGGTAAGCTCGACGTCTACCGTGACTGGGTCTCGACGCTGGCCAAGTTCGACGTGCTGAAGCTGCTCGACTGGACCTTTTCCGGCGGCGGTTTCATCAAGGGCGAGCGCATCATGGGCACGCTGCTGGAACTGATCGGCGATACCTGCATCGAGGAACTGCCGTTCCCCTTTACCGCCGTGGCCACCGACCTGGAGCGTGAGCGCGAGGTGTGGCTGACCCGCGGCTCGCTGTTCGATGCGATTCGCGCGTCGATTGCTATTCCGACCGTCTTTCGCCCCTACCACCTCAACGGACGCGTGCTGGTCGACGGCGCGCTGTTGAACCCGCTACCCGTGTCGCCGCTGATTCGCGAAACCGCCGACTACATCATGGCTGTTAGCGTAGATGGTCCGGCTGAATTCACACCGGTGGAAACACTGGAGCTGGAAGAACCCGCGGCCAACGGGGCACGGCACCGGATCGGCGAATTCTTGAGTCGGCTTAGGCCGCACAGCGAACCGAAGCCGCGCGAACCCGGCGCGTTCGAATTGCTCAACCAGGCCATGGATCTGATGCAGGCCAATCTCTCACGGCTGCGTCTGGCGGCGTATGGGCCCGACCTGCTGATCCAGATGCCGCGCAACGCGTCGACCGCCTACGAGTTCTATCGCGCCCGCGAGCTGATCGAACTAGGGCGACTGCGTGCCCGCGCCGCATTCTCCAATTGGAAACCGGTTTCACATCAACCGCGTTAGCCGACGTGGCTAAGTCGACTCAAAGCTCTTCGATGCGGGTGACCTTGCCACGACGCATCAGCCAGGCCACGCCGCGCAAATCGGCCAGACCCACCCACAGGCGATCGAGCATGCCGTATTTCGATACACCGGCGGTGCGCGGACGGTGGCCTACCGGCACACTTTGGCAGGCGAAGCCGGCACGTTTCACCAGCGCGGGCAGGTAGCGATGCATGTGATCGAAATAGGGCAGGCGTAGGAATACCTCGCGGTCGAACAGCTTGAGGCCGCAGCCGGTATCCGGCGTGGCGTCCTTCAGCATGCGCGAGCGCACCGCGTTGGCGATCTTGGACGAAATGCGCTTGTTGAAACTGTCGCGGCGCGTGGTGCGCCAGCCGGCGAACAGGCGCAGGTCGGCAGACGACTTGTCGCGCGCTGCCAGCAGCTTGGGAATATCGGCCGGATCGTTCTGCCCGTCGCCGTCGAGCGTGGCGATCCACGGTGACTTCGCCGCGCGCACGCCGTTCCACACCGCCGTGCTCTGCCCACTGCGGGTCACGTGATGCAGCACGCGCAGCTCGGGATGCAGAGCTTTCTGCGCGGCCAGCACGGCGCGGCTGTCATCGACGGAGTCGTCGTCGATATAAATCACTTCGTAATCGACCTGGCCTCGCAGGGCGGCAGCGATTTCGGCGAGCAGCGGCGGAATGTTGTCGCGCTCGTTGAAGACGGGAACGACGACGGACAGTTGCGGCATGGGGAGGCCTTGTTGCGGAAACGGGGCGCGCGAGCGCTGGGCGGATTCTAGTGCGTGGGTCAGCTGGTAGCGAGAACGGCGACTCGCCCCTCATCCCTGCTCCATCCCTGCTCTCACCGTATCTTGCCAAGAATCCCTTCCAGCTCGTCGTTGCTGTGGTAATGGATAACCAGCTTGCCGCGACCGCCGCGGCCCTGGGCGAGTTCGACGCGGGTGGCGAGGCGCTCGCCCAGCTCGCGTTCGAGATCGCTGATGTTCGGATCGCGCGTTGGGGCGGCTTTGGCCTTGCCCTTCGGTGCACCCTGGGCGCGGCGCGCCGCCTCTTCGAGCTCGCGCACGCTCCAGCCGTTGCGTGCAGCTTCGAGCGCCAGGCTTTCAGCGTCGTGCTCGGGCAAGGTCAGCAGGCAGCGGGCGTGGCCCATCTCCAGCTTGCCTTCGTCGAGCAGCTTCTTGATCGAAGCGGGCAGTTCGGTCAGACGCAGCAGGTTGGATACCGACGCGCGCGAACGGCCGACCGCGTCGGCAGCCTGCTGATGGGTGAGGGCGAAGTCGTCGATCAGCCGCTTCAGCGCATCGGCTTCTTCCAGCGGCGAGAGGTCTTCGCGCTGAATGTTCTCGATCAGCGCCATCGCCGGCACCGAGGCCTCGGGCACGATTTTCACCAGCGCCGGCAGCTCGCTCAGCTGGGCGCGCTGCGCCGCACGCCAGCGGCGCTCGCCGGCGATCAGCTCGTAGCTGTCCTTGCCCAGCGCGCGCACCACCACCGGCTGGATCAGCCCCTGCGCCTTGATCGACGCGGCCAGCTCGTCCAGCGCCTCGTCGTTCCCGTGTCGGCGCGGCTGATACTTGCCGGGCTGGATCTGCTGGATCGGTAGAATGCGTAGCTCGCCTTCCTGTCCGATGATTGACGGCGAACCTTCGCCATCACCATCGCCGCCAAGCAGGGCGTCG
>CAIKJM010000567.1 GCA_903827735.1 uncultured Rhodanobacter sp.
GGCTACATCGATCACTTCGGCGCTGATGCCTTCGGCAGCCAGCTCGTCGGCGGCCTCGAGGCATTCCTTCACCTGCGCGCCCCAGGTCACCAGGGTCACATCGGTGCCGTCGCGCAGCACGAAGCACACGTCCAGCGGCAAGGCCTCGCCGTCGTCCGGCACCTCTTCCTTGTACTGGCGGTAGATGCGCTTGGGCTCGAAGAACATCACCGGATCGGGGTCGCGGATCGCGGCTAGCAGCAGGCCGTAGGCGCGCGCCGGCGACGACGGCAGCACCACGCGCAGGCCGGGGATATTGGTGAACAGGTGCTCGTTCGCCTCGGAGTGATGCTCCGGCGCGCGGATGCCGCCGCCCCACGGCGCGCGGAACACGGCCGGCACGGTGATGCGGCCGCGCGTGCGGTTGCGCAGGCGCGCGGCGTGGCAGGCGATCTGCTCCATCATCGGATAGATAAAGCCTTCGAACTGCGCCTCGGCCACAGGCTTCATGCCGGCAGCGGCCAGACCAACCGTCACACCGGCAATCGTGGTTTCGTCCAGCGGCGTGTCGAGCACGCGCAGCTCGCCGAATTTTTCCTGCAGCCCCTGGGTGGCGCGGAACACGCCGCCGTTCAAGCCGACGTCTTCGCCGAGCACGACGACGCTGTCGTCGTGGGCCATTTCATACGCGAGCGCCTGGGTGACGGCTTCGATAAGAGTGATTTGTGCCATGACTTAGTGGGCCCTGTTTTTATTGGACGCGGATTCGAGCGAAAGGACGTAGTCCCGCTGTTTGGCGAGATCGGCGGGGATTTCGGCGAAGATGTAGTCGAACATCGCCGATACCGGCTGCGTCTTGGTTTCGAGATAGGCGTTCACCTCGTTGTCCATCCACTCGTCGCACTCGGCCTTCCAGGCCTCTTCTTTCGCGTCGTCCCACACGCCCTTGGCCACCAGCCAATTGCGCAGGCGCTTCATCGGTTCGCGCTCCCAGCCGTCCTTCACTTCCTGCTCGCCGCGGTAGCGACGGGCGTCGTCGGCGGTGGTGTGATCGCCGAGGCGGTAGGTCACCGCCTCGATCACGCTGCCGCCCTGACCGCTGCGCGCGCGCTCGAGCGCGTCTTCCATCGCCTTGCGTACCGCGATGATGTCGTTGCCGTCGACCTGGATGCAGAACAGGCCAGCCGCAATGCCCTTCTGTGCCAGCGTCGGGGCGCCGGACTGGATCTTGCGCGGCACCGAGATCGCCCACTGGTTGTTGACGATCACTGCTACCAGCGGAAGATTCTGCGCGCCGGCGATATTGATGGCGCCGTAGAAATCGCCCTTGGACGAGCCGCCGTCGCCGATCGTGCACACGGCCACACGCTTTTCGCCGCGAATCTTGAAGGCCAGCGCGGTACCAGCCGCATGCAGGCACTGCGTGGCAATCGGCACGGACCAGGCGAAGTCGTGTCGCGCGGGCTCTTTCTGATAGTCGTTGCCGCGCTCGTCGCCGCCCCAATACATGTAGACCTCGCGCGGCTGCACGCCGCGGTAGAGCTGGGCGCCGTATTCACGGTAGCTCACCGCGAGCACGTCTTCGGGCCGCATCGCGCTGCCGATGCCGACATGCGAGGCCTCGTGGCCCAGGCAGCTGGCGTAGGTGCCCAGCTTGCCGGTGCGCTGCAGGGCGATGGATTTGGCGTCGAAGACGCGGGTCGACAGCATCAGCTTGTACAGCTCGACCATGTGCGGCAGGTCTTTGGCGAATTCGGGAAGGTCGTCACGAACTTCCTTGCCCTCGGCGTCGAGGTATTGCAGGTATTCAATTTCAAACTTGGCGGCGATGGTCACGACTCGCTCCGGAGTGGGGGATGCGGGGAAAGCGGTTGGAGATCGCGCGCCCGGCGGTTGCCCGCACGCGCAAACGATCAAACAAGACCGCGCTTGATAGCAGGCTCCCATGTTGCACTGCAAGGTTCAACGCAGCAATGCGGCAGCGTATTGGGGCCTTTCGATCGACTCCCTGCGGTGCCATGAAGTTCAGCGAAAGGGGAAACGATTCAAGCCAGCCCGGGCTTCGCTGGATCGAAGCAAGGTCTGGCGCGCGCGTAACCGCTAACATGACTGCTTTATAAAATGCGTCGATCTGTCCATGGCTGAAAACCTGCGCGATCTCGAAGCCGGCATCGAAACCGACCTCGACGGCA
>CAIKJM010000568.1 GCA_903827735.1 uncultured Rhodanobacter sp.
CATGTCGGCGAACAGCGCGGCATCGCCCAGGCGCTGCTGGAACACCAGCTGGCACAGCACGCCCCAGTAGTAGGCGTAGTCCCAGATCACCTTGATCGGCAGCACTTCGGCGTTGCCGAACAGCGGGTACTGATGCCGATAGAGCTTGAGCGTGCTCTCGTAGAACGACAGGAACAGCCGTTCGTACAGCCGCGCATATGGCGCGATCGGCTGGCCGGCGCGATCGATCGCCACCAGCCGGCAGATATAGGTATTGGCAATCGCGATGAAGTCGGTGCCGGGCGAATAGAACGGATCGAGAAACGGGCCGGCCTCGCCGGTCAGCGCCCAGCGGTCGGCGCTGAACATGCGCGCGCAGCCGTAGGAGTAATGGCGGAAGAAGGCGAAGTCGAGCAGCTTGTCCTGCCGCTTGCCCACTTCGCGCGCGATCGCCGGCTGGTGCGCGCCGAGCCAGTCCTGCGCGCGCGCAAAGGTGTTCATCGTGTCGATCGGATGCATCGCCGCGTCGGCCACAATACCGACCGAGTGCGCGCCCGAAGCCAGCGGAATCAGCCAGGTCCAGTAACCCGGTCCGCACAGGTGATTGGTCGAGCGCCAGCGCTCGGCGGGGTTGCAGCGGCTCTGCCAGTCGCTGTCGTCGCACCAGCCGTCGATCGCCAGGCGGTCGTCGAGGCGAAACCACACCGCGTTGGCGTGGTGGCCGTTGTCGCGGGTCAGCTCGAGCCGGCGCCGTATCATCCCGGCGCGGCCGGAGGCGTCGAGCAGCCAGCGCGCGCTGAGCGCATGCGTCTCGCCGCCGGCGTCGATGTAGCGCACGCTGTGCGCGTCGCCGTGGCTGCCCAGTTCGAACGTCTGCACGGTCACGCCGTCGCGAAAATCGATGCCGCGACGGCGCGCTTCGTCGCCGAGAAAATTCTCGAAGATGCCGCGATCGATCTGATAGCTCGGCGTCGGCAGCACCCGACGAACGCCCAGCTCCGTCACGTTCTCCAGATCGCTGCGGCCGTCGGAGAAAAAGAAGCGAAAGCCGAATTTGCGGATGTGCTCGGTTTCCAGATGCTCGCGCAGGCCCAGCGTCTCGGCCAGATAATGCGCGGCAATCTCCACCGTCGACTCGCCGATCTTGTGCGCGGCGGCGGGCAGCGGATGCGCGCGGCGCTCCAGCACCACGATGTCCATGTCCGGAAATTCGCCGCGCAGCTGCAGTGCCAGACACAGCCCGGCCAGGCCGCCGCCGAGTATTACCGCATCGTGGGACGTGTTGGTCATGCAGACTCCGCGCCGCCGTTTCGGCCTTGATTGTGCACCGTTTGATCCTCGCACGCCGCCGGTGTTTTGGGCGTCAGCAGCGCGGCGTATCGACGCGTAATTTCGCCGCACGCGCGCGGCGATCGATCGATTACGGCACCGGCGCCAGGGTGGTCAGCGGCGCGCTCGCGCCGATTTGATCGACCACCAACGGCTGCGCACGCGAGCGCCGGTAGCTTTTAACGATGTTGCCGTAATGGATCACCCGGCCGATGGTGTAGGTGGTGATGCGGGTGACGTCGCGCACGGGGGCGAAGTGGCTGCGCCGGAACGTGCCGTGATAGCGCGAGGCGATGGGCACCGCGACGACGCCGAGCTTTTTTTCACGCGAAGCGGCAATCAGGATCGCCGCTTCGAACACGAAATGTTCGGCCGGCAGGTCGACCAGTTCCATCGCACGGCGCGGATACCAGCGCTGGCCGCTCTGGGTATCAGCCACCGGCTGTGCGCAGGCCCAGGAAATGCCCCAGTCGGCCACTGCGTTGGCGCGGCGGCGGCCCTTGGGCTGCTGGTCGCGATCGAGCAGGCGCGCGCCGATCACGATGTGCTCGGGATGGCCTGCGGCGGCCGCGACGATACGCGGAATATCGGCCGCCAGATGCTGGCCGTCGCCGTCCATGGTCAGCACCGCCTCGAAGCCTTGCCGCAGCGCTTCGCGAAACCCGCAGCGCAGTGCTTCGCCCTTGCCGCGCCGCTGCGCGTGACGCAGCAGGGTCACCGGCATGGCCGCAACGATCTCGGGGGTGCGGTCGTTCGAGCCGTCATCCACCACGATCACTTTCGCGCCCAGCGCCAGCACCGACTGCACCACCGACTGGATTGCCTCTTCCTCGTTGAGGCAGGGAATCAGCACGCACCAGCGGGCGCTGGAGGCGATCACGCGACCTGCTCCGCGGCGCGGCTTGGCGCGTGATCTTGCCGAGCTGCGGCGGCCTGCAGCTCGATCCGCAGCCCCAGGCTCGCCGCCGCCTTCAGCTCGCAATGGCCGTGGCCGCGCGCCAGTGCGACCAGCAGCGGCAGCGCTTCGGCGGAGGCGTTGGCGGCGCGCCAGCCGGCCAGTGGTTCGGGCAGCGCGTCGTCGGCCAAGCCCTGGATCGGCGCCAGCGTGACGTCCAGCGAGGCCAGCGTGCTTTCGCTTAGTTCAGGGGTGAGCACCAGCGCACAGCCGAACGACTGCGTGCAGCCGGTTTCTTCGACCAGCGGAAACACGCCGGCGATGTCGC
>CAIKJM010000569.1 GCA_903827735.1 uncultured Rhodanobacter sp.
ACTTCAGGCGGCAGCTTGCGACTCTGCTTGACCAGCTGTTCGAACAGCGAAATCAGGGTACGTGAAACCACGTCGAGCTCGCGCTCCTTGGCGTTGTAGACCGGCTCGATCACGCGCGAACGCGCGGTGAGCATGCCGCCCTCCTCGCGAAAATCCTCGACCGCCACGCGCGACTGGCCCTCGACCAGCACCTTGACCGTGCCATCGGGAAGCTTCAGCAGCTGCAATACTCCGGCGAGCGTGCCGATCTGATGCAGGTCGGAAATTTCCGGATCGTCGATATCGGGGGATTTCTGTGCGACCAGCAGAATCTGCCGCTCGCTCTCCATCGCGCGTTCGAGTGCGCGCATCGATTTGTCGCGTCCAACAAACAACGGAATGACCATGTGCGGGTAAACCACGACATCTCGCAATGGCAGTACCGGCAGCGCGTCAATCAGCACGGGAGGTGAGATGTTCTTGGCCATCGAAGAAGGTTTCCTCGGAAATCGGATCTAGGGGTCGTCGCACCGACGCGGTGTCGGCTCTATCTGTAACTCAAGTGGAGGTCGCTCGGCTTCCACTCAAGGTGTCATTGCTGCGTAAAACAAAAAACGGCTCCGGAATCCACCGGAGCCGCTATTGATGCCAGCCTGCGCAGCACGTGGTCGTTCAATCAGGCGGCGTCGCCGCCCTCTCCCGCCACGCGCTGCTGAAGGTTGCCACGATAGATCAGGTACGGCTCGGCCTGACCATTGATTACTGCGTCATCGACGACAACCTTGCTGACGTGCTCCAGCGACGGCAGCTCGTACATCGTGTCCAGCAGCACCTGTTCAAGAATGGTGCGCAGGCCGCGCGCGCCGGTCTTGCGTTTCAACGCCTTGCGAGCGATTGCCTGCAGCGCTTCTGGCCGGAATTCCAGCTCCACCTCTTCCATTTCGAACAGCTTCTTGAACTGCTTGGTGACGGCATTCTTCGGCTCGGTAAGAATCTTAACCAGGGCCGGCTCGTCCAGTTCATCAAGCGTCGCCACCACAGGCAGACGACCCACGAATTCAGGAATCAAACCAAAGCGAACCAGATCGGCTGGTTCGACGTCGGACAGCGTCTTGCCGAGATTCTCGGTGCGCTCCTTGCTTCGCACTTCGGCCGAAAAGCCGATGCCGGTGTTCTCGGAGCGCTGCTGAATAACCTTCTCCAGCCCGGCGAACGCGCCGCCACAGATAAACAGGATGTTTTTCGTGTCGACCTGCAGGAATTCCTGCTGCGGATGCTTGCGACCACCCTGCGGTGGCACCGAAGCCAGCGTGCCTTCGATCAGCTTGAGCAGGGCCTGCTGCACGCCTTCGCCGGAGACATCGCGGGTGATCGACGGGTTTTCGCTCTTGCGCGAAATCTTGTCGATTTCGTCGATATAGACGATGCCCGACTGCGCCTTTTCGACGTCGTAATCGCACTTCTGTAGAAGCTTCTGGATGATGTTTTCGACGTCTTCGCCGACATAACCCGCTTCGGTCAGCGTCGTGGCGTCGGCAATGGTGAACGGCACATTGAGCAGCCGCGCCAGCGTCTCGGCCAGCAGCGTTTTGCCGGAACCGGTGGGACCGATCAACAGGATGTTGGACTTGCCAAGCTCGATGTCGTCGCTTTTCTGACGCGACTCGATGCGCTTGTAGTGGTTGTAGACGGCAACGGCGAGCGCCTTCTTCGCGCGCGTCTGGCCGACCACATACTGGTCGAGCGACTCGCGAATTTCACGCGGCTTGGGAAGCTGGGTGCGGCCTGACGCGGCCTTCTCCTCCAGCTCCTCGCGGATGATGTCGTTGCACAGCTCCACGCACTCGTCGCAGATGAACACGGAGGGACCCGCGATCAGCTTGCGTACTTCGTGCTGACTTTTGCCACAGAAAGAGCAATAGAGAATCTTGCCACTATCGCTAGAACGGCCCTGCCGATCGTCACTCATACTTTCGATCCCGCTGGTAAATCTGGGTACGTCCCGAGAATAACACAGCGTTCCGCCTCTGCATGCAGGAGCGAAACGCTGGTCGGGACACGCGTGTGTAGCGAGGGGATCAGGCCGATTTGACCGTTTCGCCAGCGCGTTTGCCGAGCACTTCGTCGATCAGGCCGTAGGCCTTGGCGTCGACGGCGTTCATGAAGCGATCGCGCTCCATGTCCAGCTCAATCTTCTCGATCGGCTGGCCGGTATGCTCGACGTAGAGCCGATTCAGGCGCTCGCGAATGTAGAGGATCTCGCGCGCTTGAATCTCGATGTCGGTCGCCTGGCCCT
>CAIKJM010000570.1 GCA_903827735.1 uncultured Rhodanobacter sp.
GAGCAGGCAGCTCCAGAAATAAGTCCTGGCCAGCCCGAAGCGGTCACAGAGAAAACCTCCGCCAATACAGGAGAGTGCCAGGGCGAGGTTGAAAATCCCCATAAACATCGCCGTAGTCGGCCCCAGGCCGAGCTTCATGCTCTTCGTCTGATCCATAACGCCGGTATGCGCGGCCTGCCCGGACGATACGGCAGCCGGCAGATTGGCATTCAGCAGATGATTGGCGCCGGCCAGCGTATCAGTGGCTTGCGCCGCAAAACCAAACGTCAGCGCACTGGAAAACAGCAGTGCTGCGACTGATTTGTTGAGCACCATGTTTTTGCGATTAGCCGAACTGTTGGGCAGTAATTTCACAATCCATCTCTCCCTAGTTTTTGCGTTGGATACCGTATTTAGGCCTTCCTCGGTCGTTCACTGCGCATCAAAAGTTCTGCTGCAGCGGCTCGAATTTAGATAGAGCTCGTGGCGTTCGCAATAGGACTTTTAGGAAGTCGGATTCGCATTTTCTTGCGGAAAGAGACCGGACGGGGCTGCGGAAAGAGACCGTCCGTGCGACGCCACGAGCGAAGCTCAGCACAATCGACAGATAGCTAGTTTCGGATCGTGACGCGAATATCTAGCCGAGTTAACCGTAGCCCGTGGCCTATGGGTTAGGAGCACAAATCGTCGACCGCTGAGTCTTTCGGCTGAAGCATAAGACACGAAAAGTATTTCCACTGATCCTCATGATTCAACGAATGCAGAACTGTCGAAAAGCAGGTGCCTTGGGAAGATACGTTGTCGGTCTTGCCGTGATTTGCTCGTTGGCTGCGTGTTCCAGCGCCGGTAATTTACGCAACGATGCGCCTACTGCCGCCTACACGGGCACCCGCAGCGTCAGTGACGTAGTTTCGTGTGTATCGAGCGCATGGGCGACAAAGCGTTTCAAGGTGTCAAACGTGCCGCTCGTCAGCGGAACTAGCCTGCAACTTCAGGAAACCGACGGCAGTCCTATTCTCGCGCTCGTAGACATCACGCCAGTAGGAGATCACACCACGGCCAAGTATCACTCGCGGATGCCAGATGACGACACGTGGTTTTTTAAGCAGGTAAAGGAATGCATGTGAAGCACTTGAGTCGAGAAAACGACCAACGAGAAATTCAGCACGATGCCCAGAATTGCCAACGTATAACCGGTGCTATAAAAACATACTTTTTGACGAAAAAATATCACAACCATCAAGCGTCAATCGACAAACCCGTTCGAATCAGAAGCCGTTGAAGATCAACTGTCTGAGTCTCGTATCTCTTCCAGCGCCCAAGCGAACTGCGATTCATCGGCTCGCGCACCTGCACGGCGCTGGCGGTCGCCGTTGGCGAGGGATTTTCCTCGAAATGCAGGCAGGCGTCGTTCCAGGAAAGATTGCAGAACTCCAGCAGGCGACGCGTGCTGGGCTCCTGCGACTCAACGAGCGTCTCGTACTCCAGTTCGAAAATGCGTCCGGGGAAAAGTTTTTGCCAATGTGCCATCAACCGATCGAACAGCAGGTAATATCGACCGGTATCGAGCAGGTCGAATGAATAATCGCAGTTGTTGGAACCCGGCATAAACAGCTGGCGAAAGTTACTGACGCAGGTGTCCATCGGATCGCGCCGTAAGCAAATGATTTTGGCATCAGGCAGTGCCTTGGCGATAAAACCTGCATACAGAAAATTATGCGGCAGCTTGTCGACAAAGCGCGGCGTATGGCCGGTGGCCGGACGGGTATTGGTTAGATAGGCCTCGCCGAGTTTTTCCCAGTCGATATGCACCGCTCGATCAACTGTATCAATATCGAGCAGTCGCGGCGTCATGCTGCCTGAGAGGTGTTTGAATACGGAAGGAAATATCTGCAGTTCACCCGCAGAATGGACGTCTGGATGACTGGAAATAATGCGATCTACCAGCGTTGTTCCAGAGCGAGGCATGCCAAGAACGAAAATGGGTTCGGCGGAAGAAAAGCCGATTGAATCCGAGGCAAGCGTCCTTGAAGTACGCATTATCGCGGCGAACAGCGCCTCGTCCTGTTCAAACCGATAATTGATCAGGCGACGCCCAGCCGTCTTACCTGCGACCAGGTGTTCGAATGCCTTGGGGTAATCGCCGATATCTTCGTATTCTTTGGATAACGACAAATGAAGATTCATCTGTCCGATCGGACTGCTCTCACTTTCCGGCAGCAGCGCCAGCAGA
>CAIKJM010000571.1 GCA_903827735.1 uncultured Rhodanobacter sp.
CAAAACGGTGACCTACGACTTCGCCCGCATGATGGACGGCGCCAAGGAAGTAAAGTGCTCCGAGTTCGGCGATGCGCTGATCGCAGCACTCTGATTCGCCGGTACGTCAGTTGCAGTAAAAGGGGCCGCGTTCGCGGCCCCTTTTTTGTTGGCGCAGTGCACGCGGGTCGTTTTGAATTGTACTAAGGTAATCCCAACGAGCGTTTGGGGTAAACGGACAGGAGGTGTTTGGCGCACGATGAAGTGGGTGCTGGCGATTGCGTTTGTCTTCTTGCACGTGGCCGCCATCACGCTTTGGCCGGCACACGCGATGGTGGCGTCCTATGTTTTTCTGATCGCTGCGCCGCTGCTGGGTGCGACGATCGCGTTTCGTCGATGCCGGATTGAAGGTTTCGCTCTGTCGCGGGGCTGGAGCCTGGCGGCGATCAGTTTGCTGCTGTGGACCCTGGGCATGATCAGCAGCCTGGACGCCGACCTTTCGCTGTCCAATCCGAGCCAGATCCCGGGCGGCAGCATGCTGCTCTATATCCTCTACGGCGTGCCGATCACCTATGCCGTCGCCACCATCGGCGTGGACCGCAGCAATGGTGTACAGCGCGGCATCGACGCGTTGCTGGCTATCGTGCTGGGTTATCTCTATTTCGTACTGACGTTTTCGTGGACCAACCTGCACGGCGTGGTAAGTAACCAGTCGGCGACCATCATTTCGTATACCTTCGATTTGGAAAACGTCTTTCTGGCAGCGACGACATGGATCCGCTACGCGGCTTCGGAAACGTCGGCCGACCGAAACCTCTTTCGCACGTTGGCAACATATTCCGGCGTGTACGGCATTTGCGCCGCGTACTACAACCACCACGTCGCGCTCGGCGTCGCGCCGGATATCGGTAGCTATTACGACATCGTGATCGATGCGCCGTTCCTGCTGTTTGCGATGGTGGCGTGGTCGCCAACGTCCCGCGTGGAGGTAGTCCACAAAAGTTCTCTGTTCGTCCACTTCGTCCGCAGCGGCAGCCCGCTGCTGCTATCGCTATCGGTACTGACGCTGTCGCTGTTGCTGCTCTACCAGCGTGAGCACACCGATCTGGGCATCGCCGGCGTGGTCGTTGCCGTGCTCGGTTACGGCCTGCGCAGTATTCTCAGCCAGGTTCGGCATATCGAGACGGAAGACCTGCTGCGGCACGATCGCAGTACGTTGGCAGAGCTGGCCATGCACGACGCACTGACCGGCCTGCTCAACCGCCGCGCCTTCGACGAGGCGATCGAGCGCGAATGGCGCATGGTGCAGCGGGGCGATCAGGTCATTTCGCTGGTGCTCATCGATATCGACCTGTTCAAGCAGTACAACGACAGCTACGGCCATCCTGCCGGCGACGCCTGTCTGAAGCTTGTCGCGGACGAACTGCAAAAGTCGCTGCGCCCGGCCGATATTCTTGCCCGCTACGGCGGCGAGGAGTTCGTCGTCATTCTGCCGACGGCGACGCTGGCGGCAGCCAGCGCGGTGACATTGCGCATGTGCGAGCACATCCACGCGCTGGCGCTGCCGCATGCGGCTAGCCCCTTCGGACATGTCACGGTCAGTGCGGGCGTTGCCTGTTCGTCGCTGGCTAGGGCTGGCACGCCGGAAAGCCTGATCGACTGCGCCGATCGCGCGCTTTACGAAGCCAAGCGCCGGGGTCGTAACCGCGTCGAGCAGGCCAGCTGAGGCATCACCCATCAGTGTTCGACACGGCCAGCGCTAAACTAGCCTGATGACCCCTCCGCGCGAGCCGCCCGTTCCCGCTCTCGCCATGCCGCATGCAAGCGCTGCGGCGGCGTTATTGGTCGACGCGTTTGCCGACTACAACGCCCGCTTTGCTGATATCACGCGTCGCGCGCATCGGCGATTCGAGCGGCGTGACTGGCAGGGGAGCGCGCTGGATGCGCGCCAGCGCATCGATCTGTACGACAGCTGCATCCGCGAGACCCAGGGACGGCTGGACGGCCTGTTGGATGATCGCGTGCGCTCACGTCCGCTGTGGGCGTCGATGCGGCAGGCGTTTGAGCAGCAGATCGCCGGCCTGACCGACCGCGAGTTCTACAAGACCTGGTTCAACTCGCTGTCGCGCCGCCATTTTCATACGCGGGGCATTGCCTCGGATATCGAATTCGTGGCGCTGGAACGCGAGCCGGATTCCGAAGGCAGCGACGCTGCGCCGCATCGGCACTACGTGGTAGGCGGCGATCTATCTGCGGCTTGCGCGCGTCTGTTGTCGGATGCCGGCTTCGCCTTTGCCGACCGGGTTGGCTGCGCCGCTGCGTTGGCGCGCACGCTGCAGGCGCGCCTGCAGGCCGCCGCTCTGCCGGCGGTCGAAGTCATCGATCTACTCCAGGCCATTTTCTACCGCGATCGCCGCGCCTATCTCGTCGGGCGCCTGCGCGTCGGCCATCGGCGCCATCCGCTGGTGATCGCCCTGACGCACGCGGATGACGGCGTGCGGGTCGATGCGTTGCTGACCGTGCGCGAGCAGATTTCGATACTGTTCGGCTATGCGCGCAGCTATTTTCACGCGGATATCGGCAACGTTGGCGCCGTGGTTTCCTTTGTACGCGCCTTGCTGCCGCACAAGCCGCTGGAGGAGCTCTACGCCGTGCTCGGCCGCGCCAAGCAGGGCAAGACCGAGCGCTACCGTCGTGTATTCAGCCATCTGGCCATCCATCCGGAAGAGCGGCTGATCCACGCCGACGGCAAGCGCGGCATGGTCATGGCCGTGTTTACCCTGCGCGATCTGCCGGTGGTCTTCAAGCTGATCCGCGACCGCTTTGCGTGGCCGAAGGACATGGTGCGCAAGCAGGTCGAGGAAAAATACCGGCTGGTGTTTCATCACGACCGCGTGGGCCGTCTGATCGACGCGCAGGAGTTTGGCCAACTGCGCTTTCCGCGGCGCCAGTTCGACGAAAAGCTGCTGCAGGAGCTGCTGGACGAATGTGCGCAAAGCGTGCGCGTGGACGGCGACGATCTGGTCATCGGCCACTGCTACGTCGAGCACCGCATGCGGCCGATGGACCTGTACGTACGCGAGGTCGAGCCGGCCGAGGCAATACGCGCGATGTGCGACTACGGCCAGGCGATCAAGGATCTGGCCGGCAGCAATATTTTTCCCGGCGATCTGCTGCTGAAGAACTTCGGCATCTCGCGCAACGGCCGCGCGGTGTTCTACGACTACGACGAGCTGTGTTCGCTGGGCGAATGCCATTTCCGCGCGCTGCCCAAACAGCATGAGGACGACGAGATGCAGCCGCTGCAGGACTCGGTCTATGCCGCGCCGGACGACGTGTTTCCGGAGCTATTCGTCAACTTTCTCGGGGTGCCAAAGGTGCTGCGCGACGCGCTGATCGACGCGCACGGCGAGATCTTCGATCCGGTGTGGTGGCGCGGCCTGCAGGATCGCCTGCGCGCAGGGGATTACGTGGACGTGCCGCCGTACCCGCCAGAAGCGCGTCTGGCCCATTGACGTGACGCCTGCCGATCAGCAAAACGCGCTGCGATGAGCGCAAGCGTGAATGCCGGATGTACTTCCACGCGCCGTCACGCACCTTCCAGGGAAATGGCGGTCAATACTGCAGCCCGACGATTGGCCCATCAAGGAAACTCTATGCGCGTGGTATCGGCATTCTGCCTGCTTGCTCTATCGCTCGGTGCGGCGGCGCAGACCGCGCCGGCGGCGGTGCCAGCCTCTCCCTCCAGCGTGACCAACCTCGCGGCCGTGGCGGTCAGCGGCGTGCAGCCCGGTCCGGGGCTGTGGAAAGTCAGCAAGGGTGGGCACAGCATGCTGCTGCTGGGCGTGATCTCGCCGCTGCCGCAGCTGATGCAGTGGCGCTCGGCGGACGTCGAAACGGCAATCTCCGGCTCGCAGCAGGTGCTGCAGCTGCCCGACGTCAAGCTCAAGGTCGACGTGAGCTTCGTCGGTAAACTGTTTCTGCTGCCGTCCGCCTATAGCGCCCGCAAGAATGACAACGGTGCCACCTTGCAGCAGGTGCTGCCGGCACCGCTTTACGAGCGCTGGGAGACACTCAAGCTGAAGTACATCGGCAGGGACAGCGGGATCGAGCGGTGGAAGCCGATCTTCGCCGCGCAGGAACTGTATAAAAAGGCGCTGAAGGCTAACCAGCTGAGCAAGTCCGGCGGCGTGCAGGCCAGCATCGACGCGCTGGCGAAAAAGTACAACGTCCCGGAAACCTCCACCGAATATCCGCTGGTGATCGAGCATCCGCACGATGCGATCAAGGCGTTCAAGTCGTCCGGCCTGGACGATATCGCCTGCTTCGGCCGCACGCTCGATGCGGTCGAACAGGACATGCCGGCCATGACCCTGCGCGCGAACGCGTGGGCCACCGGTGACCTGGAGGCGCTGCGCAAACTGCCCGACAGCGACCGTCGCGGCACTTGCATCACCGCCGTCACCGACGCGGACTTCGCCCACAAGCTAGGCCTGTCGGACGTGCCGGCAAAGATGGAAGCCAACTGGCTGGATCTGGCGCGCGCCGCCCTAGCAAAAAACACGCAGACTTTCGCCATGCTGCCGATCAAGGAGCTGCTCTCGCCCGACGGGTATCTGGCCAAGCTCAAGGCCGAGGGCTATCAGGTCGAAGCGCCGGATGACGGCAGCGATGACGGCGATCCGGCGGCAGCCAGTTCGGCGGCCGCGAGTCCGGCACCACGTGCACCGGCGCCAGCCATGTCGCCAACCGGTCATTGAACTGACGGAGCGAGCCGCGCATGTCGATCTTCCGACCTATTGCACAACGTCTGATGGCTTTGTGCCTTGCCGGCCTGGTGTCGGTGGCCGCCGCCGTCGAAGCACCGGTGTCTTCATCCTCGATCACGACCCCGCCACCGGGCAAGGTCACCGAGCTGCAGGGCGTCAGCGTCAGCGGCGTGCAGCCCGGGCCGGGCCTGTGGAAGATTAGCAAGGGCGATCATGTGCTATGGGTGCTCGGCACGCTCGATCTGCTGCCCAAACATATGGACTGGCAGGCGCGTGACGTGCAGGCGGTTATCGCCGAATCGCAGCAGGTGCTGGACCGGCCGCAGGTCAAGGTGGATGCCAAGCTCGGGTTCTTCGGCACGCTCGGCCTGCTGCCCAGCCTGATCGGCGTGCGCAACAATCCTGACGGCAAGCGGCTGGTCGACGTAGTGCCGCCGGAGCAGTACGCGCGCTGGCTGGTCCTGAAAAAACGCTATCTAGGCTGGGACAACAGCGTCGAAAAGCAGCGGCCGATCTTCGCCGCGGCGGCGCTGTTCATCGCGGCGATCAAGCAGGCCGACTTGAGCAACGACATGCTCGACCCGCTGATCAAAAGGGCGGCCGCGCAGCATGACCTCAAGCCGACCCCGATCACTTACACCATTGTCGTGGATCAGCCCAAGGCCGTGGTAAAGGATTTCAAGAAAACCCCGATGGACGACCGCGACTGCTTCGCCAAGACGCTCGATCATCTCGACAGCGACGTCGCGCTGATGCGTGCCCGCGCGAACGCGTGGGCAACCGGCGACCTGGATACGCTGCGCCGACTGCCGCTGAGCGATCAGCTGCAGGTGTGCCTGGCGGCGGTCAACGCATCGGGCGTCGCGCACGAGCTGGGCCTGACCGATATCGAAACCCGGGTCGAAGCCACTTGGGTGGCGGCCGCGAGCACGGCTCTGGAAACGAATCGCGTGACGTTTGCCCAGCTGCCGATGGAGCGCCTGCTTGGCGATCACAGCTACATGGCCGCGCTGCAGGCGAAGGGGTATACGGTGACCTTGCCGGATGGGCTGAGCGATACGGTGACAAGCGATCCGGCAACTCCGACAAAGACGGACAGCGCCCAGCATCGCTGAGCGCCGCCCTTTTTCAACGGCTCAGAGTGATCACTCGCTCGCGGTATTGAGCTGCGCCACGTCCTGGTCACTTAGGCTGAGCTTGGCCGCGCCGACCAGTTCATGCAGCTGCTCCACGCTGGTCGCGCTGGCGATCGGCGCGGTGATGCCCGGTCGTGCCATCAGCCAGGCGAGGGCGACCTGGGCCGGCTTGGCATGGTGGGACGACGCCACGTCGTCCAGCGCGGTCAGAATCTGCATGCCGCGCGAATTGAGATACTTCTTCACCGCGCCACCGCGCGCGCTGCTCTTGGCCAGATCGCTTTCGCTGCGGTACTTGCCGCTGAGAAAGCCGCTGGCCAGCGAGTAGTAGCTGATCACGCCGATGTTTTCCTTGCGGATCAGCGGCTCAAGATCTTTTTCGTAACCCGCGCGATCGATCAGGTTGTAATCCGGCTGCAGGGTTTCGTAACGCGGCAGGTTGTTTTCGCGCGATACCTTCAAGGCCTCGGCGAGCCGGTCGGCGGTGTAGTTGGACGCGCCGATCACCCTTACCTTGCCTGCATCGATCAGGCGGCTAAAGGCATCGAGCGTTTCTTCCAGCGGCACGCTGGCGTCGTCCTCGTGTGCCTGATACAGGTCGATATGATCGGTCTGAAGGCGCTTCAACGAACCGTCCACCGCCTGCGCAATATTGATGGGCGAGAGGCCGGGCTGCTTGTCCCATTTGGCCACCTTGGTGGCGATGACCACTTTGTCGCGCTTGCCACTTTGCTTGAACCATTTACCGATGATGGTCTCCGAATCGCCGCCATTGTTCCCCGGTACCCAGGCCGAGTAGACGTCGGCGGTGTCGACCAGATTGAAGCCGGCGTCAACGAACGCGTCCAGCAGTTCGAACGAGCGCTTCTCATCGGCGCTCCAGCCGAAGACGTTGCCGCCGAACGCGAGCGGGGCGACGGATAACGACGATTTGCCAAGGGAACGCTGCTGCATGGAGAGGTACCTCGTGCGATGGAAGGCGACAAGCATGCACTCGTCGAGGCAAAGCGGGCGTGATGTATCGCGATGAGTGGCGCAACGAGGACCGACAGGCCAATGACCTCAGCGCGGAGCCACAAGCCGCGGCCAAGCCAAGGCGCAGGCCGACCGCACCACGAGCCTCGGCTTGCCGATGGCGACGATCGCTTTGGGTGGATTCGGCGGGATGCGCGTATCGGGTTTCCAGGCCAGCTCGGGGTGTGTGATATGGCCGTGCAGGTACAGCAGATTTTTCCACAGCGGGTTCATGAGGATGCTCCTTGGGACGCTTGGGCTTGGGATGCCCTCAAGGTAGGCGCCCGGTAGGTTGGCAAAAAGCGATATATTCACAAGGTAGACTTGAGAGAAATTCAAGATGGGAAGGTTGTCGCTGAGCCTGTTGCAAC
>CAIKJM010000572.1 GCA_903827735.1 uncultured Rhodanobacter sp.
CAAAACACAATCACGATCTACTCTTCCCCGGCCACGTGTCGACACTGTCGGTCACCGATCCAGAGTTAATCGAGATTTTCGACAACTGGGCGTTCGGCGATGTGCCGGCTGAAATGGGCCCGGACGTACGCACGCGCCTGATGCTTCAGCTTGCTGCGATCATCGCGTGCCAAGCGGTCGGCGAATACCGCTTAATGCTCGGCGCCGCGCTTAACGTCGGCGTCAGTCCGATCGAAGTAAGGGAAATCGTCTACCAAGCGCTGCCATACGTTGGCATGGCCCGACTGTATGATTTTCTTGGAGCCACCAACGAAGTCTTCGTGAACCGAGGCGTATCTCTTCCACTTGAAAGCCAAGGTACCACCACCGAGGAAACGCGCTTCGATAAAGGACTGGCCGTTCAGCAAGAAATATTTGGTGACCGGATTGAGGCGATGTACGAAAAATCGCCAAGAGACCAGCTTCACATCCAGACATTTTTATCAGCCAATTGCTTCGGCGATTTTTATACGCGCAACGGTCTGCCTCTAAAACTGCGCGAACTGCTGACCTTCGCCATACTCACAGCCATGGGCGGTTGCGAATCACAGCTCGCTGGGCACGTTGCGGGGAACCTTGCCATCGGTAACGGCCGTTCGGTGTTGATTGGAACCGTGACGCAGCTGATCCCGTTTATCGGCTATCCGCGGTCTTTAAATGCTTTGCGCCTAATCAACGAAGCAACGGGGGAGCACGCCGATTGAACGCACAGCTGCGCGCGAGGATGCGGACAGAGATGTGCATGTCTCATTTGTCTACGAGGGCGGATTCACTTGCTAGCCAGAATATTGGCTTCCTTCTTAAGGAATAGGTGCTCCCAAAGCGGCCGTTCGCGATCGGCTGCTATGGGCCTATTTCAGCCGTCTTCAGCTTTTCCGAGCTTCGGCGTCCTAGCGCCCCATCGTTGGACCATGCTGCTGAGGCTGCACCTGCATCGCCTGCTGCACCTGTTGCTGCACTTGTTGCTGTTGCTGATTGACCTGCTGCATCGCCTGCGTGTGCTGCTCAACGGGGGTGTGGACTGCTTGCGCCGTTGGGATGGGGCGCGCTATTTCCCGTGATGGCGACGCCGGATCGCCTTGCACGGCAAACGCGTTGGCACCATCGGTGCTCAGCACCACGTGGTCCACTCGGCTCAATCCATGCGCTTTGGCACCGACTGCGACACCAGCAGCAAGGTTGGTGCTGTGCTGATCCGGCGTGCGTCCGTGCTCGGCGTCCAGGCGATGCACTGCACTTAGCGATTGTTGGAACAACGCGTAGTCCGGGTGCGCGGGATGATTCAGGAGCAACGGATACGCCTTGTGGGCGTAGCCGACAACGTTTTCGATGCCGTGGGAGGCAGCGTTGACAGTCCCGTGGTAGTCCTCCACGGCTTCGTCCTTGATCGCACGAAGCGCTTCCCCAGTTTGCTTGATATTGCTTTCGACCCGATGGACAACCGCTCCCTCAGCGTCGAGCACGGGCTTGTTGATTTCGTATTCCAGATGCGCGATGTCTCGTGCGCGTTCGATCTGGCCACGGTAGTGCCCGATCATCACGCTGTGTTCGGCCGCCAAGGCTTCGTTTTGCGGCGTGATGATGGATTTCCCGATCACGCTGTTGTCGGGCAGGAAGTTCCCCATCTTATGTGCTTCACCCTGGATTTTCCCCAGGATGGGCTCGTCGGGTGTGAGCGCGTTGAGCAGTCGGCTGTCGTGGTAGCCGGCACCCTGCAAAGCCTGGATATCCTTGGGCACGGCATAGATGTGCACTTGCCCAAAGTGCGGGCTGGCTGCGCTCACCACGTCCGTCGCACGGACGTGGTCAATGACCTGGCTGCCGCCTTCGGGAATATGCAAGCCACTCAGGCCTGCTGCTCCGAATGCATTGAACGTCTCCCCTTTCAATCCGTATTTGTAGGCATTCATCTCGGCTTCGGTGCCGCCCAGCGAATGGCCAGTGACGCTCACCGGCACCGGAGAGTGGTAAAGCTCGGCCTTTTGCTTGGCAAGACCGATCACTTTTTCGGTGAAAGCGTTGGAATCGGCCCCTTGGTCGTTGACCCCTTTGACCGCCATGTCCACATCAGTGACCAACACGTCTTTTTTGAATTCGCGGTCCATCTCCGTCCCGCGATAGGCAATCACCACTTCATGGGTCGAGTCCAATCTCTCATATGCGGTCGCCTGAAATCCTGTTTTGGGATTGTCCGCATGCGCAATTGGCCGGTATTCCACGCCATCGAGTGTGACGCGCTTATAAGACATCGCCCGGCCATCCGGCGCTCGCGTCTCCACCTCCGGATCTTTGTAGGCGGCATCGCTGAGCAGCGCGTAGTCCTTCGTGCTGAGTGTCATTGAAAGCGTTCCTTCGCGATGTAGGTGACGGAGAACGGATGGTCAGACGGCAACAGCTTGCTGCCATCCGTGATGCCTACATCGACCCGCTCGGTGTCAGCCTGTGCATACGACAGACCGGAGAAATACCAGGTCTCCGGCTTCTGCGCTTCGATGCTCTTGGGCGACATGCCAGGCGTCATCATCAAATTCTTGTGCTGCAAATACGTCGTCACACCGGTCAGCTGCCAATGGCAGACGCCCTTGCCGTAGTAGTCGCCGTCTTCCATCAGGTCGGCATAGAACTCGCCCGTATACGTGTTCTCCCCTGTCTTGGTCATTGGGATGGTGACGGTCTTGTCCGGCGCATTGGTCGCACCGCTGCCAGGCCGAGTCGGAGCACAAAAAGGGTTTGAGACGTCGTATTGCACCATCGTCCGCATCGAATCAAAGCGCCCTGGCGCATCCTTGATCGTGACCGTGAGCTCGTAACGCTTGGTGGGGTGCGCTTTGGTTTTGATATCCGGAGTTGTCATGTTCGATGAGCCGCAAGCAGTCGTAGAGGTCAGGATGGCCAGCGCAAGCGAGGCCGCCAGAAGTGGTTTCGTCATAGCGAATGTTTTTCAGAAGAAGACACGCCACAGGCGCCCTGAGGCAGTGGGCATGTTCCGTAGGGGCGGATCAAACAAGGGCGCGGATGGGCGTATGCGGAGATGCGGAGCGTCAGCGCGCTCGTGCCAGTCATTGTGATCGACGTGATGCGTTTAACCATCACTTTGCTCCTTGCGTCGTTGGCCCGAGTGTATCCCCAACCCGCCCCCGCGAATAACCAAGGGGCTCACATTCGGAAAAGCCTTACAAGCGAAGCGTGAAGCCGCCCGCTCTTAATGGAGCCTCGGTGAAGATAAGTGCAGCGTAATCCACTGAATCAGTCATTTTGGTGCATGATATTGGGAAACGAGGAGACATCATGCGCGTCATCAATTTGACCGAAGCAACGCGAAACCTCAGCAAGACCTTTGACCGCGTAGTCGACGGTGACTTGACGATCATCACGCGCCGCGGCGACGGCAAGGGCGAGCGCGCAGTCGTTCTACTAAGCGCTGCGAACTATCACGCGATGGTCGCCAGGATCGCTACCGGCGCACCTCATGCGTCGGATGCGACGGTAGAACAGTCGTCGTAACGCGAATTTAGTCACAGCCGATCCAAGATTGAACACGTGGCGACCTAGCGCATTTTTTCCGCTTGCAGCACCACAATGGCCAAGTCGGTTTCACGTTCATCAAGCGCGCTGGGTACTCGAAGCTCTCCCCTCACCCAGATGTAGACAGCAAAATCGCCGGCCTCGTGTTCGTCGACATGATGAACAGTGTCGCCAGACAATATCTGCGCATTCTTTTCGCCCCGAAGTAGAGGACCCTCTGCAGTTTTGCGTCGTGTTTCCGATCCGAAGCATGCATCGATGACAGCTGCACCGAGCAAAACATCAATATCGTTCCGCTGACTACCCTCATGCAGCATCGCGTCTTCGGAAATTGTCAGAATGTGGTGATAGCCCATAAGCACCTCGCGTATGTCGTGAAAGATGACTCGATGTTAGTCATCGACGACGCGGGTGTCGGCCCGGGACTTCAGGAACGGCAGGAAGCGATCGTCCAAAAATGCGCGGCTAAGACTGATCTTTAACTGATCACAGCGAGGTGGAGCAATGAAAAACCGCCAGCGCAGTCACACCCAATGATGCGCCGTCGTAAAGAATTCTCGACATGGTCATCGCTCCGATATGGTTTTGATACTGCAGATGGTAGATAGCAGTCCAAGATCCCATGGATGTCGTGGTCACTGAAATCACAAGATTGCCGACACCTTCCTTAATAACCACTACTCTGAAATTGGGCGAATCTCGCGCGATGGTTTGTACGTCGCCCCCAGCCGAGTACACAGTAAACAGACCGCCGCTCTTCGTAATCTCAACGCTTTGGGTGGCGTCCGGTGTGACGTCCTGCATGATTCGACCATCTTTTGTCGGAGCTTCTGGCAAATAGGCTTCGACCTCATGGTCAGATTTGCACTGTGCGTTGAATCCGTCAGGCAAAGAAGTCACCGAAGATCCGGCAAGGGCGACAATCATCATTAAAGGAAAGACCACGAAAATCTCCAAAGAATAGGCGACTGGATAAATTGCCCGTCAGTGTCTTCTAGTACGCCCTCCCCCACCATCATGCATTGAACAACGTAAACCGGTAGGTCGACGTGACCGAATTTCTGGGAAGTCGACGAACAGGTGTCCTTGCTGCAAAGTATCACCAGTTGTAGGAATCGGATTGCCAGAAGCGCAAACCCAAAACTTATCTTGTCATAGCGACAGTGCCAGCTTCGCACCCATAATTCCCTATTTCAGCTCTTCTTCGAGATCACTACTGAAGCGAGTCGCGAGGTACAAGCCCACCGTGCCGACGTTGATGCTGTGCGTGATGCGCACCGCTGCGATTAGCTCGCGTTCGCTACAGCTGAAGTGGCCGCACCAGTGCGCGCGGCTGAGGTCATCACGTAGGTTGATGGGGTCGTCCATAATCAAGCCGCGACCAGCTTCAACTGCGGCGCCGGTCTTGCGTAGCGCGCCAGAAGGATCGTCGTGTCGGGCGTCTGGAGCGCCACAGTGACCGCCGCACCCGATTTCCCGTGGATCATCCGGGCGAGTTCACGACCGTCGGAGATCGCCGCCGCGGCGCTGTCGTGTTTGATCAACGGCATGCCGTCTCGATCGACCATCCATAGACCGCTGTGTTCTTGCCTGATGGTGAAGACGGTGGTCATCTGCGACAGCCTCGCTCGGAGCTTGCTCAGGATGAAGCGAAGATGCGCCGGAACGCATGCCCTGCCTATCGGCCAAGGTCGACCAACCGCGTAAGGCAATGCTCTTCCCTGAAAAGAAAATGGCGCCGTTCCCTGGCACCATCGCGCTTCCCTTCGCTCGGTTTGCGCCGCGTGTCCTCCCCCGCTCCCGAATTGGTGGCGTTACCGAGCGTCCTGCCAGCCGGGGTCGTGGCGCATCCGGAGAATGCGCCCCTCATGGCATGTAGAGAATCAGCAAAATGCGTCACACCGTGCAGGGTTTACCTGACAGAATGAGGGACGCGAACTGAGTCTTGCTTGGCCGAAATAGTGGGCAGTTGGTTACTTCGGCGCACGCCATCAGAGCATCTTCTAGACTGCTCATAAGTGGGCCGCCAAGGCCATTCTCGACTTTGCTGGCAACAGGGCATTCCCGGGTGGGAGAGCGGCTCTGGGGGATGATGGAAGGGCGCTGACGCTGCTATATTCGCGGCGTTCGTCACTCACAGGGGAAGGGAATGAATCTGAGCAATCGGATGATGGCTGCCGCTGGGCAATCGCCTGACAAGCGGGGATTTATGGAGCGCTGCTTGAGAGAATGGCTGGTACTCCTCGGCATTTTTCTGTCGCTTGCGGGAGCCGCCTTGCCGGCTGCTGCTGGCGAAATTCCAGACAACGTGAGAAATCTTTCCATCGCCATCAACAACGCCGATGTTCGTGTGCCCTTCGGAGAGTTCATTGACGCGGCCCTTCACACGCAAGGGGTTGAGACCAAGGTGGAGTTAGACGGCGGTGATTACCTTGTTCACATTGTAGGGAGAGACAAGCTAAAAGGAACTGAAGACGATATAGGCATGCAGTTCACCCCAACGAACAAGGATGTGATCCTTTTAAGGCGCATGACACACAACGAAGATGATGTGCCCGACGACGAAGTTTCCCAAACTTTTGTGAGCATCTTGTCCACCCTAACGCCTCCGAAGCAGGCAAATCACACAACTTCCGCCCCAGTCCAGTCCCCAGCTTCCTCCGCCGATGTTCAAAAATTTATCGGCTATGCAAACCAGTGGACCGCTGCATGCAATGAGGGCAGCGGACTGCAAGCTCGGCAAGCGTGTGATCAACGCGACCATTGGGTAGGCTTACTACATGCTAAGGGCTGGTGCCGGGGGCCGGACACCGCGCCCGAAAGTGATAAAAACTGGCATCCCTCCTGCCCGGCGCCTGCTCAATGAGAATGACCGGCCTGAACTAGAGCCTGCATATCAGAATCGCGTTTGTGCGCCAGCTGCTCACGCTCAGCCATCATGTCGAGCACGTGGGCTTTCGCCACCTTGTACTCGCTGATCGCCTGATCCTGTATGCGGCAAACGCCCATGTCGGGGGGCGTCGGTACTTTGTTGGTGCAGGCGCTGTTCGCGATCATCTGATCGAGCTGCGCGATGTGAGCTCGGCTGTTAGCCACTGAGGTCAAAACCTCATCACGATAAAGTCCGAACTGAGTGGCAGCCACACCAAGCTGAGCTTGCGCCACCCCAGCCTGTCCGTCAGCCACGGGGCTGGTATTTAGCTTAGCGAGCCAGCCTTTCTCGGTTGCCAGATCTTGGCGGGCAAACTGCAAAAGGCCTTCAAAGTGCTTGTCGATGTCCGCTATGTTGGATGGCGCCTTAGCCCTTTGGTTATACAAAATCAGCGCTGCAGTGTCGGTCTCTACCATCTTGTCGATGGTGGCCGTCACAGCTGCCTTCTGCGCGCTTTGGTGCGCAGCGCCGGCGTTCTTGCTGACTTCATCCATGGCGACCTGGAAGTCTTCCATTTTCGCAGGCACTAACCGAATGTCCTGTCCGCCTTGGACAGCCGGCAGCGACAGAACCATAATGCCGTGATCCATCACGCCTGAGACGTTTAATTCCTTGTTAATTTGCTGGAATTTCAGCACGAGCGTCAACGACGAACCATCGGTCGTACCCGTGACATTCACCATCTTTCGATCGAGCGCGCCACCTGCTTGGATCGACACCAGTGACATCGAGCCCAATACTTTTCCGTCAGGAGACTCCGTCAGCTGGAGCATGGCGGCCGAGTTAGGGTCGTGGTTGATGTAGGCGCCAGAAATCGTCGGCGGCTTCTGAGAGCACGCAGCGGCAAGCGCAGCCACGAAGACTGCCATCGTTCTGAGTTTCATTTTCACCCCATCCCTGCGAAAGACAGCATCATAGCCAAAAGCTTAGGTACGGTCGCAGAGCGCCAGCTTGAGCATTTCCATGTTCGCGTCATAGGCGAGGGCTCGCTCTTTATACTTAGCCATCTCCGCGGCGACCTCCTCTTCGGTCACTGACTCGTCGGGCAGCGCGAAGAACTGTCGGTAGCCCCTCCAGGGATCATGCAGGTAGCGCCAGAACTTCCTGTGCATGAAGATCCCGTTGCCACAGCGGTAGCAGACGATCCCGGCTTGATCGAGCGTGCAGGCGTGTCCACCGCAGCTGTCGCACGTCGCTGGCGGCTGTGAGTCCATCGGGGAAAGCTGTCGGCCCATGCGAAAAGTGTAACGAGGCAGAATCTCACTCGCTGGGATATGCTGGTTGCACAGATACGGGGGCCTCATGAAGCATCTTGCAATCGCCGCGGCGCTACTCGCGCTCTCATGTGTTGCGCAGGCTAGAGACCCGACGCAACGCGACGCGCGGTTCTGTGCGCGGGTCGAGCAATTCGGACTGGCCCAGTATCAAATGGCCCTTGATGGCCAGCAATATCACCAACCCTGGATCGACCTGCACGAGAAGGTTAGGCAAATCGACCCGGATGCCACTCTGATCTGGGCGGTCGCTCAGCGCCTGATCACCGGGGAAGGCCCCTACGGCACACCCAACGGCGAGCCGGTGAGTCGGATGTGCCTGGAGATGGTGCAAATGAATTCATTGCCGCCGCTGCATGACGATCAGCACTTCGTCGCCAGTCCCGGAGCACCGGCACCGGAGGATCACGTCGGCGGAATTACGCGCACTCATTGACGCTGTCGGTCGTTATGGGAGCGTCTGTCGGAATGGCTTCACCAGCACGCTCGCATAAACGCCGTTGTGATAGAACGGATCGTCACACGTGCCAGTTCACCCATCGCAACAGTCCCTAACCTCACAATTCGTAACGATTGTCAGAATCGACTTCCGCGCGCGTGACGTTGATGACCGCTGTATGGAGTTAGCCAGGGCCTCCGTTGTGTATGGAGCCATGGATATCGAAGCAGCGGCGGTTTTCTAGGACTTCGTTTTTCTGCGACGCGCCCACCGCAGATGTCGCACGCCGCGGGCGGCTGGCAAAGTGCTAAGGGGGAATATATACGTCGTGCATAATTCAATCACAACGGGAAAAGTTTCAGTATGGAAATGCAGAGATTGCACCAGTTATTGGCGCTTGTGTTGGCAACCGTACTTCCAACAGCGTTGTTCGCCCAAGCAGCCACCAATACGAAATACGTGGAAGTTCACTACGCAACCTTCCAGATTTATCAACAGGCTGACTCGACAATGCCTGGAATGAGAGCAATAGATGAGCCTTTTACGTATGCAATCGTACGCAACCCAGATGCATCAGTTTCAATAGACGGTGGAACAATCGAGGATCAAAAGCGGCTGTTGAGCAGCCGGGATATGAAGCGCTGCGTAAAACGACCTTCTCACTTTGATCTGATGCTTGGAAGTAGACAACAATATGAGCAGCTGGTCGCTGCGCAACGAAACGACCCAAACTTTTTTAAGAAGTTGCCAAACGCCGGGCCACTTTTGCAAGTCGCAAAAAACCTGTTGGCGTTCAATGCTGACGCAAAGGGCTTGCCAATCTATCACTGCTATACCGACGCTTGGCGTGTGTATTCCAGCGCTCCCATTGTCCAGGATGAGGGACATGTACCCAAGCTCTGTTACAGGGTCGTGGACGCTATGATTGCGTGCAACGAGGCGCGAGCCAACTCAACGATTCGTTACACACCAGACGGACGCTCAAAACTTGCTAAGTCCACCGAAGGTCTGCGGGACTTAAGAGCGAAGTTGCCTTCGATGGTCGCACCCAGCAACATCGATGAATTTACCCAGAGTTGCAAAACTGCTTGGCGAGAAAAGGCGGTCGGGTTCTCCGATCCGATAATTCAAGAGTTGACTGCAGCGAAAGATACGAAACATGCAGATCAGTGTAAGTCTGCAATATCATCGATAAAATAATTCCGCCGCACTTGCCCGGGCAAGTACGCGATCATTCGCGTTTATCGAAGATGATCAGAATTAGAAATTCCAGTATTGGCTGGTTAATTTCACGCAGCGCCACATAGTATGGAGTTAGGCCTAAAGCTCGCCATGTATGGCGGCAGGGATATGGCGCCCCTAGGAGATTTCTAGGACTTCGTGTTTTTGAGCGACCACTTTTTGCCGGGTTACACTCACTGCGGATTGCGCGGCATTGCTTATACTTCGGGCGTTGCGCGACTTGGTCACAGCTTTTCGATCGCCGGAGCATGACGTTAGCATGACGTTGACCCCGATCATTTGGCTATACAAAGCCAATCCTGGTGATCGCGACGAATATCGACGCAAGCGCTCATAACGTCATGTGCAAGCTACATAAGGCTCGATGCACAAAGATATTTGCGCTGCTATTGACGATGACCTGACCACCATATGCGCATGCAATGCGGTGACATTGGCGACGTCTTCGGCGTCAGTGCTTCGGTATGGGGAAGGTTACCGGTGCAGTGATGCTACCCCTCACCGGCAAGCCGTCTTTGATTCCAGGCTTTATCTTCCACACCCTAGCCGATTGCATCGCGGCACGATCGAGGGCGACATAGCCACTCGACTTCACCACCACGACATCTTGCACTTGCCCGGTAGCGTCAAAGAACGTTCGGATGACCGTGGTCCCTTCAAGATGCTGCAGCACAGGCGATGAAGGTAGTCTGGGGGAGGGCTTGTAAAGAACGCGCGCAGGGATGTCGGTCGCCGGGTCAGGTCGCAAATCTCGGTAGGCAAATTCCCAGTGCGGGTGTCGATTGTCTTCTATGACGACATGTGGATGTCCGCCAGCTCCCGTTGGTTGGTCGCGCGCACCAGATACCGTTGTCGGACCCTGATCTTCATTCTGGAGCGTACGCTCTGCGTTGGCCTGCGTGGCGCTTCCGACACCCTGCTCAGCGCCATGCGCGACAGGAACACTGATGCATGCACCAATCATCCCGGCGATGACCAGTAGCGACAAAGCATGGGACGGAATCCTTCGAATCAGCTCAACCACCAATTCCATTGCCCGTCCTCTCCCTAACCCTCAGCGGTATCTTCCCTCGACGTGCCGGCATTGTCGAACCCATTGGGTTTAGCTGCTCTAGGTACTATGCGCCACGACGGGCCTCAGGTATCGCCCGAAGAGCTTTGGCATCTCGCTGTTTATCGCTCAGCGTTGTCGAGTCGTTGAAATGCGCTCAGAGCGCTACAGAGACGCATTCTACGCTCACACGGACGCTGACAGCTACACCCCCAGCTTCGCAGCTGACAATCAATTCAGACGCTCACTTATGAAGCCGGTTTGGACGGCCATACATATTTCACGATCGCACCAGCGTGACCGGTGTGTCAGATCAAAAGGTGGATATCTTCGCCCGTCCTTGCCGCTCCTGTGAGAGTTAAGTCAGTAGATTTCTATACTGATAAATCACTAATCACTGCGAGAGAAAACACATGAAAACCAAAGCTGAAGTCGCGGCTTACCTGACCCACGCCATCGCCGTATCCGGCAAGTCGAACACGCAGATCGCCGCTGAGGTCGGGTTCGCTTTGCCCAACGTCATCTCGATGATCAAGACGGGCAAGACGCCGATGCCGATGGCGCGTATCCCGGCGATGGCAAAGGCATTGGGCACTGACCCTAACATCCTGCTCGACGGTTGCCTTGCCGCCTACATGCCGGAACTGCGACGTGTGCTGTCCGACCTGACGCCGAGCACCTTGATCAGCCGCGGCGAACTGTCCTTCATAAGGGCTGTGCGACATGCCGTGCGGACGGGTGTGATTGTTTAACACCCGCATCGCTCTCGCTATAAATTGCCAAGCGGTCTGGATTCTTGCCGCGTCCCTGATACCTCAACCGGGTCTCATTTCCGTTGGTCTACAAACGAAGGATTTCTCGCTTAGGTTAGTGCTTAACTCTGAGCTCTCGAGGTGACATGGCCGATGACAGACATCCGGGGCCAACTTTGTCGGCGCCAACTATAATGGACGAGCTGGAGCGCTAGATACGCAGGCATCTGCATTTACGAGGAAACCATGCTCGACCCTTTCGATCAGATAAATTACATGCCCCCACTTCAGCCGCGAACCCAAATTTCCATCAACTTTGGCTATGACCGAGAGGCGCAAGAGATAGCAGAATTCAACGCCTCGTTGGACGAACTTCTGACCGAATCGACTGCAGAAAATCTCGCTATTGCGTCGATAGCGGAAGACGATGACTTTGAAGCAGCTGTCGAAGCTGCCGAGTTGGGTTTTATCGGACCAAAGACCGATTCATCACCAAAGGACGACGCCGGCGGTAGCTCATCATTTGTTGCGTCTAAGTCGTCTTTTCGTAAGCCGGCAGAATTCCCGGAACTTGAAGGCGACCAGGGCCGCATCGTTATGCCCTACGACAATTATTACGCGACCCAAATTTTGACCCAGCAGAAATCTTTGTTCCGAACCATTTCTTCGCGCTCAACTTGGTTGACTGATGCAGTCGGTGTGCCGGCAGTTATGGGAACCGGTTCCAGTTCTTCCTTATTACGCAAATCCATTGAAGAAAAAAAGCTAAAGACCATAAGGAAGTTTAGGAACCAGTTCCCGACGTCATTTCCGGAGACGCCAACGTTAGGCCACACACTAACCGCCGACGTCCTTCGACCTGCTTCACTACCCCGGTGGAAGGACAAACCAGGATTCGGTAGGGCAACCCGGGTGGAAAGTCAGTTCCTTCTGGCCACCCAGTTCGCTGGGTTGGTTGCGGAAGAAGCGCCATCCATCCTCGACCTCGAAACTCGGTCGGAAGATTCCACCGTTGGATTTTTCAGCTTAGCGTTACCAGTGCATATACACGGCAAGGTATTAGGTCCCAAGCCTGCGAACCTGTTTCACAAGGAGCTGATTCGACGTGTCAAGTCAATTGCTCCCAATCCAGCCGGGGTATTTGCGTGGCGCCGGGAGTCGACCGACGACATTACTTTGTTTGGCATGCTGAAGGGGTGCGGAAATGGAAGTGCGCATTTAGCTGCTCAAGCCGCAGCTGGGCGCCGCTTTGGACTTGCAGTGCTGAAGACTGGACTAAAGCCGAAAAACTTTCGCAGCATCACAGCTGGGCAGTGGGCAGCTCTTTACAACTTGGACGAGGATGTCTTCGTAGACGGCTGGGCCAATGGCAATGACGAACTAATGCGCGATTTCGCGCCGACTATGAACGAAGCAATCGAGTTCGATTTCTCCACCAAGGAGTTCCGGCAAGGCACGGATATCGCAGACAAAGCAGCAACACACATGGCAATTTGG
>CAIKJM010000573.1 GCA_903827735.1 uncultured Rhodanobacter sp.
CGCCAATCAAAGTCAGGTGCGAGTTAAAGCCCGTACCGCCAACGACGGCACCGGTAGTCGAGGTCAGCAAAGTGCCCACCGGATCCAGGGTGAGAGTCGGACCCAGCCCGATAACATTGACGACGGAATACCCCTGGCTGAAGTTGGCGTTGCTGACCTGCAACGATCCGTTAGTAACATATCCGGTGCCGCTGGCAAAAAGGCTGTTGGTCGTCGAGCCCAGCAGCTGCGTCGTCGTGCCTACAACGCCACCATTGCCGATGATGAGGCCAGTTGGCGAACTGCTCGGCGTAGGGAATACCGGTACCGATGCGCTGATCGAACCGGACAGCGCCGACGACACACCTAGAGATGGCAGCAGCGGGCCGGTGGCTTCTGCGGAAACCGAATTTAGCGGTGAAAATGTCAGAGAAGATCCGCCCGCGGCTACCGTCGTAGCGGGACTCTGCGCGAAGTCGGTGTCGTCAGCGGCACTGCTGGACTTGGCGTCAAGGGATCCCGCCACCGAACTATCCGTGGCATGTTTGAGGCGACGGTCAGCCACGTCGCTGGAGCGAGCTACCGAGTCGGGCAAACGGGTTGAAGCAGATGCAGTCGCTGCGATGGGATCGGAGACAGTCGCTGAGGTTTCAACGCTACTCGCCTTGTCGGCAACCATAGCCGCCGTGGAAGCAGGGATAGGGGTTTTCTGAGGAAGCGTGGCGACCGTGCTGGCTACCGATTTGGGCGAGGCGCTCGTTATCGCAGCTAGCGGACTTGTCTTGTCCACGGCATCTGCCGCAACCGACGTTACAGGCGGAGCTTTCGGTACTGGCGTCGATGCCACGGCTACGGCCGAAGCCGTCTCAACCGCACTTGTTTTGTCTACCTCACTTACTTCCGGCGCGATGTTCGGCGCTTTCGGGATAGGTGTTTGCTGAAGGATTGCAGTCGATGCGGTCGGCGAAAGCATCAGGGGCGTAGCCGGGGTTAGCTCCGGCCTAGCTGGCGGGGTCGCCTCGACCAACGTGACCTTATCCAGCGGACCAACGGTAGCCACAGTCGGCTGAGCAGGCCCAAGGTTCGCCGCCGGCTGCGTATCTTCCGTTGGTTCAGAAGTCGAACCAATTTTTGCGGTACTCGATTGCTGGGCCACTTGACCGCCCGTAGCTTGATGGAGCCTACGATCAGCAGTGTCGCTTGTCGTGAGTGCGACTTGTCCCGCTTCGCTTGGATTAGCGGAAATAATCGTGGCCGACGATTGAGGCTTTCCCTGCGACGACGCCGTCGGGCGTGTGTACGCAACAGGGGCCTCGGCCGACCTCGGGGTCGAGGCTATCGTCTCGGAAGAAGCCACGTCCACGCGCGCCGCGGACGCAGAAGAAGTCTTTGTCCGCAGCGCTTCGCGCGGGGCCGGCGCACGCTGGTTCACCGATGACGGAAGAGCCGACGCGACGGCCTCGCCGCTCGCCCTGCCAGCAGCCGTTGCAGCCACTGCCTGAACAGGCGCGGCATTGGGCCGACTCGTATCGTATTTAGCGACAAGCGACTGCAGATCGTCCAGCTTTGCATCACCGGTCGACTGAGCACTCGCTGCGGACGCAAAGATCAGGCTACCGGCGCCCATGAGAGCAACGAACAGCAGCTTACGCGTGGCGCCGAGGGTACGTTGATCGACCCCGCGCGCACTGCTTGAGCAGCCGCCATGGTGAGAGGATGCCAGCTCCGACGCTACGACCAAGACCCTGCGCGAACGGCACCACACCAGACGATAGATACGATTCATAGCTGCCCCCAAATACGTGATTCATGCTAGACGGCGCAATCGCTTGACGCAACCGGAACAGCAATGCGCTGTGCTGTTGCAGCGAAATCCGCTGAGCTGATTTCACGTGTATCGAAACGCGAAGTGAAACGTGCATATATGCCGATTCGGCAAGACTTGCAGAAAACTGCGCTATTTATAGATTTTAAATTTAGTCATGCGCGAACGTTCAGAACGAAACAAGGCCTCACGCTGCTGCGCGACGTCTGAAAAGCTAATCCGATTAACTAGTGCTGTCTTCAAAAAGCCAGATTGGCATTTAGCCGTAGGCCATTTCACGCGCTGCGGACGGTGGGCTCATTTCGGCAGGCGGTGCTCGCATCAAAGTATCGCGCGGCAATTCGCCGAATGTGTGGCGGTAATGATCTGCGAAGCGAGAGAGGTCCCATAGCCCGCAGCTCAACGCGACCGATTTCACCGAGCGCCGGCTGGCGTCGGCAACGGCCAGAGCTCTGAATGCCGTGCACAAACGCAGCATAGAGAGATAACGATTGGGCGAAAGCCCGAGCAGATCATCGAACGCATAACGCAGGGCGCGCTCGCTCACGCCCGCAGCTTTGCAAAGCTCGTCGAGATAGATCACGCGGCGCATATTTTCGCGCATATAGATTTCGGCACGCTGCACAATTTGGTAATGAGCACGTCGCCCTCGTGAACATTGCGGCCGATCATCGGACTGCGCACTGAGGCCTGCCAGCAGATGATTCTCCAGCAAGGTATCGAGTTCTTTTTCCACGAGAGACACAGAGTCAGCTGTGCGCGAATCTCGGAACAAGTGCTGGTGCACCTTTTCGAAATTGGCCGACAGCGTGGTACCAAGTTGAGAACCGGCAAGACTAAACATTGCCAGAAGTCGCGCAGGAATCTCCAGCTCAGGATGCACCAGCCGGGCAAACTTCTGCTTCAGCCGCTGCAGCGGTACGAGCATGATGATGGCGCGGCTGTCGGCACCAAAAACGAATTCGCTGACGCTGCCGGGAAATACCGTGAAAGCCGTACCTGAAGATATTGGCGTACCTGCACACCCACTCGCGTTTTTAGCGTCGCGCAGGCACCCAAGCAAACACCAGTCAGAGGGAATGGCGAAGCGTCCGCGGAAAGAAAAATCGGTTTCGATGTGACAAAACACTGAGTCACCCACGACTTCAGAATCGATGGCCGCTCGTTTGTGATGGGCGCCGAGCACGACCGTCTCCATATCGCATACCTTGAGCACGCCGGTCAGCGATATGAGATCTTGCGGAAGTAACGCGCCTGCGTTTTCTGCAGTCATGATGCCTTGCTCCTTTTGGCCACCAGTCTTTGACCAGCGAATCGATCGCGGTTTGAGCCCAAGCCTCGCTGAAGCCGTTCACTTCCATGGCGGCCGTCGAGGCTTAAAAATACCTGGAATTTCTCCTAAGTGCTTATCTGGCTTCGATTGGAGCTGCGCGCTCTGATAAAGAGTGCGCAAAATCGGCAACATATTTCCGTCCCTGCAACCAAGTGTTATCAAATGAGATTCAGATCACGAAAAATATGGTCTTAAAATTCGATTTTGCGAAATAGCTCACTTTAAAAACTGGCAAAAAGACGAGCGCGGTTCGGCTGAGCCTGGTCATGGCGCGCGTTGCGCCGATCAAATCCTGAGATGCTGCGGTTTTACTCGATGTCACCCGGACCGGGATCTGGCCACTTGACCCGCCGAACCGCGCCAATGGACTCCAAGCATCGGGTTGCATAAACTGGGCCAGCTGCCACCCCACAGGCTCCGTCTGTCGCTGGCCGCGGTCCTTCAAGTTACGTCAGGGGTTGATTTGATGATTGGCAGCGGACACGGACGACGGTTCTCCAGGTTGCTGACCGCACTGACCTTCCTTGGCGTGTCAGCATGCGCTGCCCCGATACAGAATTCCAGGCCAGCCGGCGCACAGAGCAAACCTGTGCCAGAGCAGGCCTCGAGCGGCACAGTAGTGTATCTGCGGCAGTTGATCGACAGCCACCAGCTGACCCAATTGCGTACAACTTTCAACGGTCATTACGGCGCCACGCTGTTTTTTCAGCCGGACAAGCTCAGCTACTACGTAGCGTTGTTTCATGACGACGCGTACTGGCGAGTGATCCAGACTGACTCGGAGCGAAGCGCGGAGTCCATCTACAGCGCCTTCGCGCAGCAGTCGGAAAAGCTAGCCGAAGTCGATATCGACGCGCTGCGACTCAAGGCGGGCAATGCGTATGCCGAGCAGATGGTGGCAATAAATGAAAAGCGACTGAAAAATCTCCAGCAGGATGCGGCTCGTCAGCAGCAGCAGGCTCGCGAGGTAGCCGCCCAGCAGCAGCAGGCGCAGCAACAGGCCGCGGCGCTTTCCAATGATTTGCGCAATACCAGTAGCCAGCTGGAGGCAGTGAAAGCGCGAATCCGAGAGCTGGAGGCGCAGCAGGCCAATCCTGAGGTCGTTCTGCCTTCGCCACCAGCGCCGTCGGCGAACGACACGCCACCACCGGCACCCAGTCCATCGCACTGACGCAGCGTGCCCGCGCCGGCTTCTACTGGCAGGCGCTTAGGCGACCTTAGTCGTAAGCGAATCCGCGGCTACTACGGTGGATTTGACCCGATGGGCAAGGCTTTAGTCCGCCATCTTCGGCCATCGGTCCGGGGCGCCGAGCTTATGATGAGTAACCCAGCGCCTTCACGCATCGAATGCTCTGATGCGCCCGATGCGGACCCGCCCAACCGAGCTACCTTATGCCCGATCAGCCCATGACCACGATGATTTCTGCCAGCGAAGCAGAACAGCTTATCGGCGATCGCCTGGGCCAGTTCGCGGCGGAAAGCCGGTCCATCGATAGCGCCGCGGGCCATATTCTGCGCCAGCCCATCGTCGCCGAACGCGATCAGCCGCCATTCGACCGGGTCACGATGGACGGTATGGCGATCCGCTTCGAGGATTTCTCGCGCGGCACGCGTAGCTTCGATATCGCTGGCATGCAGGCCGCCGGCATGGCGCCGATGGCGATGCATCAGGAAGACGCCTGTATCGAGGTGATGACCGGCGCCGTGATGCCCGACGGCGGCGACACGGTGATCGCCGTCGAACAGACTCGACGCGAAGGATCGCAGCTAGTGGTCGCGGACAACTACGAGCCGCAACGCGGGCAGTTCATCCACCGCCGCGGCAGCGATTGCCGTGCTGGCGAGACACTTATCGAGATCGGCGCGAGGCTGCGCGCACCGGAGATCGCCGTGATCGCCGCCAACGGTTACGGCTCGATCGAGGTATCCACCCAGCCGCGCGTGACGATCCTCGCCACAGGCGATGAGCTAGTGGACGTGGAGGCGCCGGTCGCCGCCTGGCAGATCCGCCGCTCCAACGACCGGGCGCTGGCTGCTCTTCTCGCCAGCCGTGGTCTGAACGAGGTGCAGCTCAAGCACGTCACCGACGACCGTGACGTGCTGAAAGCGGCTATTGCCGAGCAGCTCGATACGCAGGACGTGCTGATCCTCTCCGGCGGCGTGTCGATGGGCCAGCGCGACTTCGTGCCCGGCGTACTCAGCGAGCTCGGCGTACAGCGCGTGTTTCATAAAATTGCCCAGCGCCCGGGCAAGCCGATGTGGTTCGGCATGGGCCCGAAGGGGCAGGCGGTCTTCGCGCTGCCCGGAAATCCGGTGTCGGTGCTGGTCTGCGCCACCCGCTACGTGATGCCGGCGCTGCTTGCCGCCATGGGGCGCACGGCGCCGCCGCCGACCTGCGTGGCCCTGGCAGCGCCGATCGACTTTGCCGCCGCGCTCACCTATTTCGTCCCCGTGCGGATGCAGCCCGATGCCGCCGGCCTGCCCGTCGCCGTGCCGCTGCCGACGCAAACCTCGGGTGATTTCTCCGCACTGACGCAAACCGACGGGTTTGTCGAGCTGCCGCCCGAAAGGTCGCACTTTCCCGCCGGTTTCATCGCCACCTACTATCCTTGGTGAGATGAATACAACGGACACCCTCCCCGGCGCCCTGCGCGCTCGGCTCGTTCCTCCGCTGGACATGCGCGGCCGCCCGCTGCACGACCTGCGCATTTCGGTCATGGATCGCTGCAACTTCCGCTGCCCGTACTGCATGCCCGAGGCCAAGTACGGCAAGGATTTCGCTTTTCTGCCGACCGGCGAGCGGCTCGATTTTGCCGAGATCGTAAGGCTGACCCGGCTGGCCGCACTGCTCGGTGTGCGCAAGCTGCGCATTACCGGCGGCGAGCCCTTGCTGCGGCCGAATCTGGCCGAGCTGATCAGCGAGCTGCGCGCGATTGAATCGATCGAAGATATCGCGCTGACCACTAACGGCGTGCTATTGGCCCAGCAGGCGCCGGGTTTGATGGCCGCAGGCCTGAACCGCGTCACCGTGAGCCTGGACTCGCTCGCTCCCGCGGTGTTCTCGCGCATGAACGGCGGCCGCGGCGAACTGGAGCGCGTGCTGCAGGGCATCCGCGCCGCGAGCGCCGCCGGGCTAGGCGACCTCAAGGTCAACACGGTGGTGCAGCGCGGCGTCAACGATCACACGCTCCTCGATATGCTGGATTACTTCCGCGGCAGCGATGTGGTGGTGCGCTTTATCGAATTCATGGACGTGGGCAACCTCAACCACTGGTCGATGGCCGAAGTAGTGCCGTCGGCGGAGCTGTTGCAGCAGATCGAGCAGCGTTGGGCGCTCGAAGCCCTGCCCGGTCACTACAAGGGCGAGGTGGCCAAGCGCTACCGCTATCGCGACGGACAAGGGGAGATTGGCTTCATCTCGTCGGTGACGGCACCGTTCTGCGGCGCCTGCACGCGTGCGCGTATTTCGTCGGACGGATCGCTGTATACCTGCCTGTTCGCCGAGCGCGGCATGGATCTGAAACAGCCGCTGCGCAACGGCGCCTCGGACGAACAGCTGCTCGACATGATGCGCAGCGCCTGGCTGCAGCGTACGGATCGTTACAGCGAAGAGCGCGCCACGCCGCAAGCGCAGCATCACAAAAAAATCGAAATGTATTACATCGGAGGCTGAATGCTCTCGCACGTGGGTTCGGACAATCAGCCGCGCATGGTCGACGTCGGCGCCAAGGTTGCCACGCAACGCGTGGCGCGGGCGCAGGCCCGTGTGCTGCTGCCAGTCGACGTAGCATCCCAGCTGCGCGAGGCCGGCCATATAACGCCCAAGGGCCCGGTACTGACG
>CAIKJM010000574.1 GCA_903827735.1 uncultured Rhodanobacter sp.
ATCCGCCGGTGCTCATGCTGGACGAACCCACCGACGGTCTCGACCCCAACCAGAAGCACGCGGTGCGTCAGCTGATCGACACGATGGCGCGCGAGCGCACGATCCTTATTTCCACGCATCTGCTGGAAGAGGTGCACGCACTATGCAATCGCGTGGTGATCATCGCCCGCGGCAAGCTGCTGGCCGACGCCACGCCGGCCGAGTTGGAGCAGCGCTCGCGTTACCACGGCGCGGTGTCGTTCAGCGCGCCGGGCAGCGGTATGTCGCAAGAGATGCTTGGCCGCCTTCCGCAGGTAGCCTCGATCGAGGTCGACCCGCTGGACGGGCGCATCACGGTGTTTCCGAAAATCGGCGAACGCATTCTGGAGCCGGTGGAAAGGCTGCTGCGCGAGCAGGGCCTAGAGGTATCGGAGATCCAGCTGGAGCGCGGCCGTCTTGACGAGGTGTTCCGTCAGATCACCACCCATGACGTCGATGGCGCACGCGATGCGGCGGTCGGGGTGAGCGCATGAGTCCCATCACGGCAGTGATGCGGCGCGAGCTGCGCAGCTATTTTGTGACGCCGGTGGCGTACGTGTTTCTGGTGATTTTTCTGGTGCTGGCCGGCACGCTCACGTTCTACGCTGGCGACTTCTACGAGCGCGAACAGGCCGACCTGCAGCCTTTCTTTGTGATGCATCCGTGGCTGTATCTGATCCTGGTCCCGGCGATCACGATGCGCATGTGGGCCGAGGAAGCGAAGGGCGGCACGCTGGAACTGCTGCTGACGCTGCCGCTGACGCTGTGGCAGGCCATGCTGGGGAAGTTTCTCGCCGCGTGGCTGTTTATTGGGCTGGCGCTGATGCTGACGTTTCCTATCTGGATCACCGTCAATTATCTGGGCGCACCCGATAACGGCGTCATCGCCGCCGGTTATCTGGGCAGCTGGCTGATGGCCGGCACTTTCATTGCGATCGGCGCCTGCCTGTCGGCGCTGACGCGCAGTCAGGTGGTAGCGTTCATTCTTACCGCCCTGGTCTGCGTGCTGCTGATACTCGCCGGTCAGCCGCAGGTGCTGGACTTTTTCCAGGGCGCGCTGCCGCGCAAACTGGTGCACGCCATCGCCCATCTGAGCATGCTGCAGCACTTCGACGCGATCTCCCGCGGCGTACTCGATGTGCGCGACCTGCTGTACTTCCTGATCAGCATGATCGGCTGGTTGATCGCCGGCGTGCTGCTGCTCGACCTGAAGCGGACGCGCTGAGCCATGGTCGAATCGTCCTCCTTTCGCCAGCGTCTACGTCACGGGTTGTCGAAACTGCCGCGACCAAGTCGGCGCACCGTGCTGTACGGCCTGCTGATTGTGCTGATGCTGATTTTTGCATCGCTCATCGTCACCACCAGCCGCTGGCTGCGCGCCTCGCGTATCGACCTCACCACGGACCAGCTTTACACACTGACACCCGGCACGCTGCATATCATCGACACGCTGCAGCGCCCGCTGAAAATTACCCTGTATTTTTCCGACCATGCGGCGCGCGACCTGCCGCAGCTGCGCAGCTACGAGCAGCGCGTCAGCGAAATGCTGCAGGAGATGGTGGCGCGCTCACACGGGCGCATCCAGCTGCAGATCATCGACCCGGTGCCGTATTCCGACGACGAGGCCAGCGCGGAGGGCAGTGGCCTCACCGCCGCCAGCGGCGGCACCAACGGCGAACGGATGTTTTTTGGCCTTGCCGGCACTGCGGTTGCCGGCACGAGTGACGGAGCGCCTGCTGACGCCACCGCCGCGGATGCCGACGCCAACGAGGAGCGGCCGGCGGAGCGCGCGTTGTCGATCCCGTTTTTCGATCCCGCCCGCGAGGCGTTTCTCGAATACGACATGGCCAAGCTGCTGTATGAGCTGAATCAGACCAGCAAGCCCGAGATAGGCGTCATCAGTTCGCTGCCGATCAACGGCAACCCAGTGCTTGGCGAGCAGCCGTGGACGGTGGTGCAGCAGCTCGGCCAGTTGTTCGATGTCAAGAGACTGGATGCGGACAAGCTAAGGCAGGTCGATGAAAAGATAAAGGTAGTGCTGCTGATCCAGCCGCGCCATCTGTCGTCCGATGCGCAGTACGCGATCGACCAGTACGTGCTGCGCGGCGGGCATCTGGCCGTTTTTGTGGACCCTGACGCCGAGCTCGACACCGGTACCGATGTACCGACCCTGGCCAGCGGGGGCCAGCCCGATCAGAGTTCGAATCTGCCGCGCCTGTTCGCGGCGTGGGGCGTGCTTTTCGACCCCACAAAAGTCGTGCTGGACCGCGCGCGCATGCTGTCGATCGAGCAGGGCGGAAGCAGCTTCAATCATCCGGCCATGCTGGGGTTGGGATCGCAGGAGCTCAACCGCAATGACGTCATCACTGCCAGCCTGCAACGCATCAACGTTTCTAATGCCGGTCATTTTGATTTAGCACCGAACGCGCGTACGCGGCTGATTCCGCTGTTTCAGAGCAGCGCCGAAGCCGAGCTGGTGTCGACCCAGCGAGTGATGGCGGCGAGCAACGATCCGACTCAGCTGCTGCAGGACTATAAACCGGACAACGCGCACTACGTGCTGGCGGCGCGGCTGCGCGGTCCGTTCGATTCGGCGTTTCCCGAACGCGCCGGTCAGGCGGGGCACCTTGCGGTGTCTGTGCCGAATGCCGAGGTCGTGCTGGTGGCGGACACGGACATGCTTAGCGATCGGCTGTGGGTCGAGCCGCAGAATATTCTCGGTCAGACCATGCTCCGGGTGTTTGCCAACAACGGCGATTTCGTTACCAACCTGGTCGACAATCTCAGCGGATCCTCGGCACTGCTTTCGATACGCGGGCGCTCGACCTCGCAGCGGCCGTTCACCCGCGTGCAGGCCCTGCGCAACGTCGCCGATCAGAAGTTTCTGCAGAAGGAACACGAGCTAGAGCAGCAGCTGGCCGAAACACGTCGCCGTCTGGAAGAACTGCAGCCGGCGAAGGGCAGTCAGCCCAGCACCGCCACTACCGAGCAGAGGCGTGAAATCGAGCAGTTCCGGCAGCGTCAGCTGGCGATCAACAAGGAGCTTCGCGACGTGCAGCATCAGCTCAACGCGGAAATCGATCGTCTGGGTTTCCGTCTAAAGTTCATCAATATCGTGCTGGTGCCGATACTGGTGATTGCGTTTGGACTGCTATACGGCTGGCGGCGCTCCCGTCGTAGTCGCGAGCGCCGGTGATGGCGCCGACCTTGCATCTGGTGCCTGAGTGATCGCCACGCTGCTGAAATGGGCGGTGCCTTGGGAGTTCTCGTGGGTTTTTCTCGCGGTTTTTCTCGCCACCTGCATGCTCTACGTGCGCGGCAGCCGACGGCTGACGGTAAGTTTCAGCCGGCGGCTGGTGTTCTGGATCGGTATGGCGATCATTTACCTGTCGCTGCATACGTATCTCGATTATTACGCTGAGCACGAGTTTTTCATGCACCGCATCCAGCAGGTGCTGCTGCATCATCTGGCGCCGCTGCTGATCGTCACGGCGTATCCGGCCAGCGTGCTGCGCGCCGGGCTGCCGCTGGCGTTTCGCGTGCGCGTGCTGCGGCCGCTGCAGCGGTCGTGGCCGTGGCGCTTGGTGATGGGCGTGCTACTGAATCCGGCGGTGGCGACGGTGATGTTCATCGGCTTCATCCTGATCTGGCTGATCCCGTCGATGCAGACCACGGCCATGCTGGACTGGCGCGTGTATCGCTTCATGAACTGGACGATGCTGATTAGCGGCTTCGCCTACTGGTCGCTGGTGCTTGATCACCGGCCGCATCCGCCCGGTCGCATGATCGCCGGGTTACGCGTGCTGTCGCCGGCGATCACCATGACGCCACAGATTCTGGCCGGCGCCATCGTCACGTTTTCGAAAACCGACCTTTATCCGATCTTCGAAATCTGCGGCCGCGCGTTTACCTTCAACGTGTTGACCGGTCAGTTGATCGGCGGTGTGATCACCTGGGTGCCGGCAGCGCTAATCGAATCCATCGGTGGGCTGATGGCGCTGCGACAGTGGCTGTGGCTGTCTCGCCATGGCCGTCTGCCGCGCCGGGTGCCGCGGCAGGCAATCGTGCGCTCATCCGGCGGCGCGGCGTTGAACAAATAAGCCAGAAGACTTTAGTTGCCGGCATCTACTGCATTGGCGGGGCGGGCCACGAAATTGGTAGCCAGCGTGCTGCCATCGGCGAATTTCAAGTTCATGCGAACCGTGTCGCCTGGCTTTATCGGATGCGTCGACTTCATCAGCATGAGGTGGTAGCCGGCTGGCGCCAGTGTGGCGGTGCCGTGCGAGGGTACGACCACCGAGTCGACCATCGCCATGCGGCTCATACCGCCCTCGTTGGAACTTTGGTGCAGCATCACGTTGGCGTATGCATCGCTGCTGGCGCCCTTCAGCGTAACCGGTTGATCGCCGCTATTTTCCAGCGTGACATATGCGCCGGCGGGAAGGTCGCCCGGCAGCACGCGCAGCCAGGCGTGGCTGGCTCGAATATGTTCGGCCTCGGTGGCGTGGGTAGCGCCGGTCAGCAGCAGTCCAGTAACGAGAAACAGCAGTGCCTGTGTTTTCATGTGGGATTTCCGTTGTCGAGCAGCAGGTGCAGATCGTGCACCAAATCATCCTGTGAGTCGGCCGGCGTAGCCAGCACGCGCGCTGCGCCCTTGCTGTCGAAGACATACATGGCCGAGCTGTGGCTGACCTCGTAATTGCCGTCTTTGCCGTCCGGTTCACGCGTATACGCCGAGCGATAGCGCTTGCTCAGCGCCTCGATATCGCGCGGGTCACCGGTCAGACCGACGGCGCGTGGGTCGAAAGCATTCACGTACGCATGCATCACGGGCGGCGTGTCGCGCGTCGGATCGACGCTGACAAACAGGATCCGTGCCTTGTCCGCGAGCGGCCCCAGCCGCTGCATCACCACGTGCAGCTGCGCCATGGTCAGCGGGCAGACGTCAGGACAATGGGTGTAGCCGAAATACAGCACGACCACCTTGCCGCGGTAATCCGCGCCGGTGACCGGCTTACCGTGATCGTCGGTGAGCTTGAAATCGAGCTCGGGCATGTGGCCGCTGACGTCGGTCAGGCGAAACGGCAGCTTCTCTTCGCGGTGGCATCCGGCCAGAGTCACGAGGGTAATCAGGAGAAGAAGCAGGACGAGGCAATTCGGGAGGCGGAGCTTCATGCGAGAATCCAGGCGGTTCATCCCATCAAGGATACGACACCGGCCTCGACCCGGCGTTGATCCCTTTAAAAGGCCGCTCATTATGCGTCAGGTCGTCAGTACCCGAACCGCTCTGCTGGCTGGCGCGGCCGGCGCCAGCGCTGTGCTGCTCGGTGCCTTCGGCGCGCATGCGCTGCAGAAGGTGCTCGACGCGCACAGCCTTGAGCTGTGGCATACGGCGGTGAACTATCACGTCTGGCACGCGCTGGCGCTGGCGCTGGCGGTAGGCCTAAGCGCGGGCCGCAGTCGCCGGGTGGCGATCATGGCTTTTGCGTTCGGCATCGTGCTGTTCAGCGGGAGCATCTACGCACTCGCCCTGGGCGCGCCGCGCTGGATCGGGATCATCACGCCGTTCGGCGGCCTGGCTTTCCTCATCGGCTGGATGGCGCTGGGCTTATCGCTGCGTTGGGCGCGCGACTGATGTGAAAGTCCGCGGCGTCATCCTGGTGTCATGCCGCGACGTCAACATGCCGTTATGGACACCCATAACCGCTCGCAAATTTCAGCCTGGATAGTCGCCTCGGCCACGCTGGCGGCGCTCGTCGTGGTGGTCTTGAGCGGCTTCGGCATCCATCGCGCCGCGCCGCTTGCCGGTGCGACGTCGGCGACATCTGCCACGCTCGTTCACTGGCGCGACGCCGGTCATGACTGGCTACTGGTGGGTGACGGCGAGAGCGATCAGCTGAGCATCTACAACGCCATTGACGGCAGCCTGGTGCGGCGCGTCGCCCTACGGCACGGCCTGAATGACGCCAACGCGCTCGCCCAGCGAGACGGCCATCTGTTCGTCGTCGGCGATGACGGCAAGCTCGGCGAGCTGACCTTGCCGCAGCTGCCGATGGTTGCCGTCAACGGCCCCTGATCGGCCGTCATTGAAAGCCGTCCAGCGTTTATGGCCTGGTCCACTACGGCTGGGCAGCTGCTATTCGGTTAGCGCATGGCTGGCCGTCATGCGCTACGTCGCTCCGCGCTTATCGGTGCGCGCATTCAATGAATGCCCGGAAACTTTGGGGTCATGAGACAAGCCGGCTGTACCGACCTCGCCTGAGGATGGGCCGATAAACCGGCAAGGCCTACAATGCGGGTTTGCTCTGGAGCACCCGATGAAACCGTTCGGCACCCCTCATTCCGCCCACGCGTTGCGCGTGCTTTTGCTGGGTTCCGGCGAGCTGGGCAAGGAAGTAGCCATTGAGCTGCAGCGTTTGGCGGTGGAGGTGATTGCGGTCGACCGCTACGCCAACGCGCCGGCGATGCAGATCGCTCACCGCAGCCACGTCATCGACATGCTCGACGGCGACGCGCTGCGCGCGGTGATCGAACTGGAAAAGCCCGATCTGGTGGTGCCGGAGATCGAAGCGATCCATACGCCGACCCTGATCGCGATGGAGAAGGAAGGCCTGCATGTAATCCCCACCGCGCGCGCCGCGTGGCTGACGATGGATCGCGAGGGCATCCGCCGGCTCGCCGCCGAAGAGCTGAAGCTGCCGACCTCGCCGTATCGCTTCTGCGACGACGAAACGCAATACCGCGACGCCGTGGCCTCCATCGGCCTGCCGTTCGTGATCAAGCCGGTGATGAGTTCCTCGGGCAAGGGCCAGAGCGTGGTCAAGCGCGAGGACCAGCTGCAGGCGGCGTGGGATTACGCGCAGTCCGGCGGCCGCGCGGGCAAGGGGCGCGCCATCGTCGAGGGCTTTGTCCCCTTCGACTATGAGATCACCTTGCTTACCGTCCGCCACAAGAGCGGCGTGAGTTTCTGTGCGCCGATCGGCCATCGTCAGGAAGACGGCGACTACCGCGAATCGTGGCAGCCGCAGCCGATGAGCGATATCGCGCTGGCCGAAGCGCAGCGTCAGGCCGAAGCGATCACCGGCGCGCTGGGCGGCTGGGGCGTGTTCGGCGTGGAGTTTTTCGTCAAGGGCGATGCGGTGATTTTTTCCGAGGTCAGCCCGCGCCCGCACGATACGGGACTGGTCACGCTGATCTCGCAGGATCTGTCCGAATTTGCCCTGCACGCACGCGCCATTCTTGGCTTGCCGATTCCGATGATTCATCAGAACGGTCCATCGGCATCCTGCGCGGTGCTGGTGGAGGGCGAGGGCGAGGCGCCGCGTTATCACGGCGTGGCCGAAGCGCTGGCCGAACCGGACACGCAGCTGCGCATCTTCGGCAAGCCGGCCGTCAAGGGACGTCGACGCATGGGCGTGACGCTGGCGCGCGCCGAAACGGTCGAGGCAGCGATAGCGAAGGCCAAGCGGGCGGCTGGCTGCCTGCGCATCGAGCTGTAAGCCCGGGAGCCTTATCGGTCCGGTTCCGCACGCAACGACAAAAATCTCCGCGTCGTTCGCGCGACGCCAACTTGACGAGGGACGGCTATGCAATCGACGGGCTTCGCACACTGGCTGATTGTGGTGGTGGAAATCGGCGCGGCCATCGCGCTGATGGTGCTGGCGCTGGGCGTGGTGGTGATCGCGTCGATGTGGTTTATCGACAGGAACCAGAAGGCCAATTCGGTGCTGCGCAATTTTCCGGTGGTCGGCCACTTCCGCTACTGGTTTCTGCATCTGGGCGAGTTCTTTCGCCA
>CAIKJM010000575.1 GCA_903827735.1 uncultured Rhodanobacter sp.
CAGACAATCAGCCGCGCATGGTCGATGTGGGCAACAAAGTCGCCACGCAACGCATCGCGCGTGCGCAGGCGCGCGTGCTGCTGCCGGCCGACGTAGCCGGGCAGTTGCGCAATGCTGGCCACATGACGCCCAAGGGTCCGGTGCTGACTACCGCTAACCTGGCCGGCGTGATGGGCGCCAAGGCCACGCCGCAGCTGATTCCGCTGTGCCATCCGCTGATGCTGCAGCGCTGCCGCGTCGATCTAAGTGTCGAAGGCGACGAGATCGTCATCGTCTGCGAGGTCGCCTGCCACGGCACCACCGGCGTGGAGATGGAAGCGCTCACCGGCGCCAGCATCGCCGCGCTGACGGTGTACGACATGTGCAAGGCGATGTCGCACGACATCGTGATCCGCGACGTGCGCCTGCTCCATAAATCCGGCGGCAAGCGCGATGTGAATACCGAGGCGACGTCCGCATGAGCGCGTCGACGCCATCATCGGCCGCCACCGTTTATGGGCTGGTGCTCAGCGGCGGCGCCAGCCGGCGCATGCAGCACGACAAGGCGCTGATCGACTACCACGGCGAACCGCAGCTGCTGTGGACGTATCGCCTGCTTTCATCGGTTTTGGATCGGGTCTTTATTTCGGTGCGCAGCGACCAGCGTGACGAGCCCGTGCGTCGGGACCTGCCGCAGATCATCGACGCCTTCGACAACGCCGGCCCCGCCGCCGGCATCCTGTCAGCACAGGCGCTCTACCCCGACGTCGCGTGGCTGGTCGTGGCCTGCGATCTGCCGCGACTGGATGCGGCAACGCTGCAGCATCTGCTGCAGGCGCGCGATCCCAGTCGCGATGCAACGGCCTTCATCAGCACCCACGACGGCCTGCCCGAGCCGCTGTGCGCGCTGTGGGAGCCGGCCAGTCACGCCAAACTTCTGGAACGCGTTCAGGTCGGACACAGCTGCCCGCGCAAGGCGCTGATCCAGGGGAACACGCAACTGCTGCAGCCTTACACGGCGCATGCGCTGGACAACATCAACACACCCGAAGAACTGGCCACACTGCGAGCTGCCCTCTGATGACCTCCGTTACCGTGGAATACTTTGCCCAGCTGCGCGAGCAGGCCGGGCAAGGTCGCGAAACCATTTCCAGCGCTGCCGAATCCCTCGCCGCGCTCTACGCCGAGCTGCGCGAGAGGCACGGTTTCCGGCTCGATACCGCCCAGCTCAAGGTCGCCGTAAACGCGCAGTTTCGCGACTGGCAGCAGCCACTGGCCGAAGGCGACGTGATCGTTTTCATTCCGCCGGTGGCCGGCGGATGAGCCGCGTCAGCATTGCCGCGCAGCCGGTCGACACCAATACGCTGCGGCGTGAACTACAGCGCCCGGGCTGCGGCGGCTTTTGCGTATTCGAAGGCTGGGTGCGCGAAACCAACGAGGGGCGCGAGGTCAGCGGACTGGATTACGAGGCCTATAACGAGCTGGCGATCAGCGAGGGCGAGCGCATCATCGACGAGGCCGTGCAGCGCTTCGGCATCGCCGACGCCCGCTGCGTGCATCGCGTCGGCAGCTTGGCGGTGGGCGATACGGCGGTGTGGATCGGCGTCGTCTCGCCGCATCGAGACGAGGCGTTCCGCGCCTGCCGCTACATTATCGATCAGGTCAAAATGCGCCTGCCGATCTGGAAAAAAGAGCACTATCTGGTCGGGGAGTCGTCCTGGGTCGCCTGCTCGCACGGGCCGGCCGACGATCACGATCACGCGCACCACGGCTGACGGAACATGTCGCCGAGTGTGTAGCAGGTAACCCGGTAGGTATCTGCAGCGAATGGATTAGAGACTTACTGCGTAAACTCGATATCAAGCCGTCGATCTGCTGCTGGGGAACCCTTCCATGACCACGGAAACCGTGACTGAAAACGTGATATCCCAGAGCGCCGCGGCGATGACGCCGCCCGCTCCGGCCACATCAAAACGGCTGGTCTACCGCCACTCGCTGCCGATCCGGCTGATGCACTGGATCAACGTGATCAGCCTGTCGCTGATGTTCTTCAGCGGACTGCAGATCTTCAATGCGCATCCGAGTCTGTCTTGGGGCAATTACAACAACCCGGACAAGCCCCTGCTTGCGCTGGACGCGCGTGAGGACGCCAACGGCAACCTCACCGGCATTACCCGCATCGGCAAGCACGAGTTCAACACCACCGGCGTTTTCGGTGTTTCCAAAGGTCCTGATGGCACGCCGACGGCGCGCGGCTTTCCCTCCTGGCTCACCGTGCCCGGTCCGGGCTGGCTGTCGATGGGCAGGCAATGGCATTTCTTTTTTGCCTGGATCTTCGTGCTCAACGGCATCTGCTACATCGGCTATTCGCTGGCGAAAAAGCACGTGCAGCGCGACCTGTGGCCGACTAAGGCGGACTGGCGCGGCATCGGCCGGTCGATCGCCGACCACGTGCGCTTTCGGCATCCGCACGGTGAGGAAGCGCTGCGTTACAACATCCTGCAGCGGCTGGCGTATCTGATCGTGATCTTTGTCTTCGGCATCGGCATCGTGCTGATGGGCCTGGCCATGTCGCCGCGGATGGACGCGGTGCTGTCGCCGATAGTGGAATTCGTCGGCGGCCGGCAGGCGGCGCGCACCATCCACTTCATCATCGCCTGGGCCTTCGTCGCCTTTGTATTGATCCACGTGTTCGAGGTGTTGATCAGCGGCGTGTTCAATCAGCTGCGCGGCATGATCACCGGCTATTACAAGGTGGACGTGGAGCCGGTGAGCGTGGTCAAACCCGAACCGGTGGCGGTGATCAAGGAGACGTCCCATGACTGACCGTCGTACATTTCTGCGCATGGCCATCATGGGCACCGCCGGCCTGCTGGTCGCCGGTTGCGACAAGATCTCGCAGAGCAGCTGGGGTCCGAAAGTACTCGGCAAGGCTCAAGGGCTGAACCGGCGCGTGCAGGCGCTGCTGTCGCCGTCCAGCGCGATGGCCAAGGAATACACCGAAGCCGATATCTCGCCGACCTTCCATCCGAACGGCACCACCATGCCGGACACGGACGAATACCAGGCGCTGATGGCGAACAACTTTCGCGACTACAAGCTCAAGGTCACCGGCCTGGTGAGCAAGCCGGGCGAGTTTTCCATCGACGATCTGAAGAAGCTCGACAACCGCACCCAGATCACCCGTCATGACTGCGTTGAGGGCTGGAGCGCCATCGGCAAATGGCAGGGCACGCAGCTGTCCGCCCTGCTCGATCACGTCGGCGTCGACCCCAAGGCGCGCTTCGTGGTGTTCCACTGCCTGGACAATATGGACGTGGACACGCCCTACTACGAAAGCGTCGATATCGAGGAAGCGCGCCATCCGCAGACGCTGCTCGCCTTCAATCTCAACGACAAGCCGCTGCCGGTATCCAACGGCGCGCCGCTGCGCCTGCGCGTGGGTCGCCAGCTGGGCTACAAGCAGGCCAAGTACATCGGCAGCATCGAGCTGGTCGATACCTTTGCCAAGATCGGCAGTGGCAACGGCGGCTACTGGGAAGACCAGGGCTACGAGTGGTACGCGGGTATCTGAATTGCGCGAACAGCCGCGCGGCTAGACCTGTCGGCATCCGCTCCCTACTATCGGAGCGGATTCCCACGACAGGTAGCTGCTCTTGAAACGACTGATGCTTTCCACACTCGCGCTGGCCGTATCGACGGCCGTGATGGCTGCCGCCGTCAATGCACCCACCTTTGATCCGCACCGTCTGTCCGACGAGGTGAAGACGCTGTCCTCCGATGCGTTCGAAGGCCGCGGCCCCGCCACACCGGCCGAAACCAAAACCATCGACTATGTCGTCGCACAGATGAAAGCCGCCGGCCTTCAGCCAGGCGGCGATCTCAGCAACGGCAAGCGCGCATGGACTCAGGCGGTGCCGCTGCTGCGCACCGAAATCATCGGTACGCCCGCGCTAAGCCTGTCGATCGACGGCAAATCGCAGTCGCTGACTCAAGGCAATGAGATCGCGGTGCGTGCGCCCATGGATGGCTCGACATCCGTGGCGATCGCCAACGCGCCGCTGGTGTTCGTGGGCTACGGCGTCAACGCACCAGAGCGTCACTGGGATGACTTCAAGGGCGTCGACCTGCACGGCAAGATCGCCGTGGTGTTGATCAACGACCCGGATTTCGAAACCGGCGTCGGCGATTTCGGCGGCAAGGCGATGACCTACTACGGCCGCTGGACCTACAAGTACGAGGAAGCCGCGCGCCAGGGTGCGCTCGGCATGCTGGTGATCCACGAAACGGCACCGGCCTCCTATGGCTGGAACACGGTGAAGAACTCCAACATCATCACCATGTTCGACATCGTGCGCGACAAACCGGCCGCCGTGCATCCCCAGCTGGAAGCGTGGATCCAGCGCGATCTCGCCGTCGACATGTTCAAGCGCGCCGGGCTCGATTTCGAGGCGCTGAAAAAGCAGGCGCAGACGCGCGAGTTCAAGCCGGTGACGCTGAAAGGCGAAAGCTTCTCGGCCAATTTCAAGGTCGACTCCAAAGTTATCACCTCGCACAACATCGTCGGCCGGATCGAGGGCAGCAAGCACCCCGATCAGACCGTGATATACAGCGCGCACTGGGATCATCTGGGCGTCGGCCAGCCCGATGCGAAAGGCGATCGCATCTACAACGGTGCCGTTGACAATGCCACTGGCACGGCGGCGCTTATCGAACTCGGTCGTGCCTTCGCCAAGGCGCCGCGGCCGGAGCGTTCGGTGGTGTTTCTCAATGTCACCGTCGAGGAGAAAGGACTGCTCGGCTCGGAGTACTACGCCGCCAAGCCGCTGTATCCGCTGGCCACCACGGTCGGCGTGATCAATATGGACGCGCTCGATCCGCACGGCCCCGCGCGTAACTTCACCATCTCGGGCAGCGCCAAGCTCGACCTGTTGGACGACCTGATCAGCGAAGCGAAAAAATTTGGCATGGTCTACAGCCCGGATCCGAAGCCGGAAGCGGGACACTTCTTCCGCTCCGATCACTTCTCGTTCGCCAAGCGCGGTGTGCCGGCGATCTCGTTCGGTTCGGGTAACGACTGGGTGGACGGTGGTCTCGCCGCAGGCAAGGCCGCCGAGGACGACTACACGGCCAAGCGTTACCACCAGCCCGGCGACGAGTGGCAGGCCGACTGGCCGTTCACCGGCATGGCGCGCGACCTGAAGGTGCTTTACCTGCTCGGCAGCGATTTGGCCAATTCCAATCAGTGGCCGAACTGGAGCAAGGATTCCGAATTCCGCGCCGCACGCGACAAGACGGCCGCCGAACGCAAGTAATTAAAAGTAATCAGCGGAACCAAGCTTACCGAGAAGCCACTCCCGCAACGGAGTGGTTTTTTTAAGGTGTTGCTGCCGCTGTCTCCGTCGCGCTGGCTATCGAAGCAACGCGGGTGGACGGCAACGACGCAAACCACACGCCGTAGGCGGGCAGATGCAGCTGCCGGTCGCGCAGCTCGCCGCGGGTCAGGCCGTGGCCGAACATCGCCACGGCTTCGCTCGCCGGGGGCAGGTCGATCTCCACCGGCATATCGGCAAGATTGAATACCGCCAACACCGTCTTGCTCTCAAAGCTGCGGGTGAAGGCCAGTACCGGTTCAGCCGTCTCAATAAAACGAATATCACCCCAGCGCAGCGCGGGCTGCGACTGACGCCAGTGCATGAAGGCGCGAAAACCGTGCAGCACCGAATGCGGGTCGCCTTCCTGCCGGATCACGGCCAACACGCGGTGTTCGGGCGGCACGGGTAGCCACGGCGTACCGCGGCTGAAGCCGGCGTGCTCACCTTCGTTCCATGGCATCGGCGTGCGGCAACCGTCGCGGCCTTTGAACTGCGGCCAGAAGGCAATGCCGTAAGGATCCTGCAGCGACGCGAACGGCAGCTCCGCTTCGGTCAGACCCAATTCCTCACCCTGATATACGCAGACCGAACCGCGCAACGAGCTGAGCAAAGCCGTGAGCAGGTTGGCCAGCGGCGCCGCCGGCTTGCCCTTGCCCCAGCGTGACAGCACGCGTTGCACATCGTGATTGGAGATTGCCCAGCAGGGCCATCCTTCGATCATCTGCGCTTCGAGCCGCTGCACCGTCTCGCGGATATAGCTGGCGCTAAAATCGTCGGTCAGCAACTCGAAGCTGTAACCCATGTGCAGGCGATGCGGCCGGGTGTATTCGGCCATGGTGGCAAGCGAATCTTCTGAAGAAATTTCGCCCAGTGCGGCCACATCCGTATAGCCGTCCATCAGCGCGCGCAGCTCGCCGAGAAATGCCAAATTTTCCGGCTGTGTATTGTTGTAGTAGTGGTACTGAAACGCGTACGGGTTGTCCGGGCTGAAGCCCCGACCGACGCGCTGGTCCTTCGGCTTGGGCGGGTTGTCACGCAGCTGACGGTCGTGAAAGCAGAAGTTGATGGCATCCAGCCGCACGCCGTCCACACCCTTGTCCAACCAGAAGCGCACGCTGTCGAGGATTGCCTCGCGCACCTGCGGGTTATGAAAATTCAGATCCGGTTGCGCCGTCAGAAAGTTGTGCAGGTAATACTGACCGCGCCGCGGCTCCCACTGCCAGGCCGAGCCACCGAACAGCGACAGCCAATTGTTCGGCGGACTACCGTCGTCGCGTGCGTCGGCCCACACATACCAGTCGGCTTTCGCGTTGTCGCGGCTCTCCCGGCTCTCGCGAAACCACGCGTGATCGACCGAGGTGTGGCTTAGCACCTGATCGATCATCACCTTCAACCCAAGCCCGTGCGCCTTGGCCAGCAGACGATCGAAGTCGGCCAACGTGCCGAACAGCGGATCGACGTCGCGATAGTCGGCGATGTCGTAGCCGAAGTCGGCCATCGGCGATTTGAAAAACGGCGAAATCCAGATCGCGTCCACGCCAAGGCTGGCGACATAGTCAAGCCGCTCGACAATGCCCGGCAGATCGCCGACGCCGTCGCCGTTGGTGTCAAGAAAACTGCGCGGATAGATCTGATAGATGACGGCACCGCGCCACCAGCTTGCGTCGGACATTGAACGAAACCCCATGACATGAGCCGTCCGTGCCACGCGGGCGCTCGTCGGCGAGTGGCTGCAGCTTAACGGCACGCTCGTGGCATGACGCAGGGGGCTGCATACGTATTCATTCGTGCTGCGGTTGCGTTACAACGCCAGATGGAAGGCTATTAAAAGTCTCGGACGGTCCACGACAGGATGGCGAAACATCGTTTGCTCACAACGGTTTGTGCCCGGACAGCTAGCCGCTCAGTACGTCGTCGGATGTGCATGCTGCAATGCGATCGGTGACGTAATGCCTCCGTGATGAATACGTATGCAGAAACTGGTGAGTGCTGGAATGTCGGCCCTACCATGCCGGCACGCCGCTGGGATCACCGACCAGTGCCGCCTGCCACCACCGCTAACAAGACCTGGGGCAGCAAGCGTCCAAGCATCAATACCTTTTCGTGGGGAGACGAGAACATGCTACTGAAACGCAACGTAATGGCTGTGGCGCTGATATCGGCCGGGCTGTTCATTACCGCCACTGCCTACGCGGCGCCCGCCGACAACGCGACCAAACCGGGCACGGCGTCCGACACGTCCGCTGCGTCGACCTCCGCCTCGGCGGCACCTGCGGCACCTGCGGCGCCGGCAGCGACGCCGCAGGACGACACCACCGACACCAAGGCCAGCGCGGCCAAGAAAGCCAAGGACGATAGCGACGCGGCCAGCCCCAGCGAAAAGAAAAAACTGGCCAAGAGCCTGTCAGCCATCACCGTCACCGGCTTCAGCAGCAGCATCGAAAAGTCGATCGATTACCAGCGCTACGCTGACAACATCCAGAACGTGGTGACCGCGGCGGATATCGGCGGCCTGCCGGATCAGTCGATTGCCGATGCGCTGACCCGTCTGCCTGGCGTCGCTGCCGAGCGTATCTCCGGGCAGGATTCGCAGATCAACGTGCGCGGCCTCGACGGAAACTTTGTGCTGACCACCTTGAACGGTCGTGTGCAGCCTTCAACCAGCGGTAGCAACTATACCGACTTCGATCAGTACCCCTCCGAGCTGATCAACATGGCGACGGTCTACAAGTCGTCGCAGGCCTCACTGATCGAAGGCGGCGTCGGCGCGACCATCGACATGGGCACGGCCAATCCTTTGGAAAACTCCAAGGAGCAGTCCGTCAATATCGATGCGCGCGGCAGCTACGACGGTCAGGCGCACGACGTGACGGGCGCCAACTCAGCGGGCTATCGCTTTAGCGCCGCGTGGCAGGGCAAGTTCTTGAATGACACGCTGGGCGTCGGTCTCGGCATGGCGCAGCTGTACCAGCCGCATGTGTCGGAGCAGTTTGTTGGCGAGTCGTACGATTCCTCGCCGTTCACGGGTCAAGCAAATGCCGGGACCGCGGCCAATCAAGCTGGAAAGACAACCTTAGTCGGCGCCGCCGGCCAGAACGTCTATGTGCCCGATGGTCTTCAGCTGCAGCAGAACGGCGGCGAAGAAAAGCGCACCGGCTATCTGGCGACGGTGGTATGGAAGCCCATTGATGAGCTGCAGATCACCGGCGACAGCTTCTTTTCCAAGTTCAACAACAGCTCGTTTGGCTACGGTTACCGCTCGCAGGATTTCGACTACGGCAATACCATCATCACCAATCCGATCGTTGCATCGAACGGCGCGCTGATCGGCGGCACCGTAGGCAGCAATGTAAACGGCGCGCAGGGTAATCAGTTCTCCAACGAAACCACGCTGGACAACTACACCAAGATCACCAACGTGTTTTCCGGTGGCCTTAACGCGAAATGGAACGATGGTCCGTGGCACGTGGAAATGGATGCCTCGGTATCGCATGCATCCAGCAACGAGGTCAACGTGGACGCGACGGCGGATCCGTATAACAACCTCGGAACCGCGAGTCCGACGCTGGCCCCTCAGTCGGTCACCTATGCGCTGCAGGGCGGTCAGGTCGGCACGGCCAGCTTCGCCAATCCTGGCATGTACACCAATCTCAACGATATGGCGCTTTCGCACTACGGCGTTTATCCGTACGTCTATCACGACCGCGAAAAAGCCTTCCGTACGAGCGTGAAATATGACTTCCTCGACAACCCGATCATTTCTGCACTTGAGGCGGGCGTCTACGTCGACAACCACACCTATCAAGCGGACCGCAGCGTCTACGTCTACGGCTCGGAGTGGAATATCGCAAACACGCCGGGTAACCCTTATGTCCAGCCGCCTTTGCTGCTTAACAGCAGCGATGCCACCGCAACATGCTGGCAGGGCAAGTTCGCCGGCTTCCCATGCTTCCTGAAACTCAACGGACCAGCCATTCTTGCAGCCAACGGAATCACTCAGACTCTGCCGGTGAAGGACTGGAACAACAGCTTTACCGAAATCCAGAGCGGCTCGGTCAACGAAAAATCGCGCGACCTGTTTGTCATGGCCGATATCGACACCCAGGTGTTCGATCACCAGCTGACCGGCAACGTCGGTGTTCGCGTAGCGCACTTCTCGCAGTACAGCCAGGGCATCCAGCCAGTCGCCGTGGCCGGCACCGGCGACCCGATTACGGACGGCTACGGCGTGGTCAATCGTGACTATCACTACGTCGATGTCGGTCAGAGCTATACCGACTATCTGCCTTCGCTGAATCTGGCCTATCACCTCACCGACAGCGACCAGATGCGGTTTTCGGCCGCCAAGGTGCTGTCGCATCCGCCCATTGAAATGATGCTGGCCGGCGCAGGCTCGTACCTGTCGAACAACAACACCACCTACAACATCTACGGTGGCACCAGCCCGTATCTGAACCCGCTGCGGGCCAAACAGTACGACCTCACGTACGAGCACTACTTCGACGATTCGACCGGCGTGTTTACCGCCGACGCGTTTTTCAAGCACATCGACTCGTTCGCGCAAAGCATCACGTACAACGACTTCAACTTCGCTTCGATCGGTATTGCGGTACCTACCAACCCGGCTACGGGCCAGCCGTATATCAGCGGCGAGTACCAGTCGTCCTACAACGCGCCGGGCGGCGATCTGCGCGGTGTGGAGCTGGACTATCAGAAGACGCACTTCCTCCCTGGCGTACTTTCCGGCCTCGGTGTGCAGTTGAACTATGCATATACGCAAAACGGTAATCGAGCGATCTCGACGCTTGGCGGCCCACCGCAGTCGCAAGGCCTGCCGGGTTATTCCCGCAAGGTGGCCAGCGCGGCGCTGTTCTATGACCTCGGCCCGTTCTCGGCTCGCGTGTCGGGCAACTATCGCTCGTCGTTCGTCTCCAACTCGCAGATCGCGGTGACCAATCAGGTCGTGTACTTCGCACCGGAAACCGTTTTCGATTTCCAGGCCTCGTACAAGGTCAACAAGGATTTCAGCCTGGTCTATCAAATGCTCAACCTGACCAACCAGCCGACGCGTACCTATTTCGGCAATCCGCAGGAGACCGGCACAATTCAGTATTTTGGCCGCACCTCGTACTTCGGCTTCAACCTCACGTTCTAAAGTTCGGTGCGCCGGTCATCGCCCTCACGGTGGCCGGCAATATTTTCTCCGCCGATCTCGAGGCTTGGCTTCGGGGTCGGCTTTTTCTTTCTCGCGGACGCAAAATGGCCGCGATGTCTTTCGGGATACGGCATGTCGAGAACACTTTCCCATTTACGCCGCGCGATTGCCCTCGGCCTTCTGGGCTCCTTGCTTAGTCTGTCCGTCCGCGCGCAAGCGCCGTCAGCCGCGCCGCGTGCGTCGGGCATGGCCACGGCGCCTTCGGGCGTCTACTACGAAATTTTTGTGCGCGCCTTTGCCGACAGCGACGGCGACGGCATCGGCGATCTCAACGGCATTACGGCCAAGCTCGACTATCTGAAATCGCTCGGCGTCAGCGGACTATGGCTGACGCCGATCAACCCCTCGCCGAGCTACCACGGCTACGACATCACCGACTATTACGGCATCAACGCGCAGTTTGGTACGGCGGCAGATTTTCAGAAGCTGCTCGACGAGGCGCACAAGCGCGGCATTGGGGTGATCATCGACCTCGTGATCAATCACACCAGCGATCAGCATCCCTGGTTTCAGTCCGCGGCGGACCCGAAGAGTCCGAAGCACGACTGGTACAGTTGGTCGAACGCGCACACCGACCTCAACGCCGTGAGCGCCACGGACACGCCGGCGTGGCATGCGCTCGGCGGCCAGCATTATCTGGGTACGTTTACGCGTTCCATGCCCGACCTCAATTACGACACGGCCGCCGTACGTCGGGAGATGATCAAACTGGGGGAATACTGGCTAGATAAAGGCGTCGACGGTTTCCGACTCGATGCGGCCCAGCACATCTACTTTGACCTGAAGTCGCAGCGGAACGACCCGAAAATTCTGGCCAAGAACATCACCTGGTGGTCGGACTTTCGCCATGGCCTCGACACCGTCAAACCGGGTGCTTACGTGGTCGGCGAAGTGACGCGCGATAACCCCGAGGAAATCGCGCCCTACTTCAAGCCGCTCAGTGCGGCCTTCGATTTTCCGCTGGCCACGCAGCTGATCGAAAGCGCCAAGAGCGAACGCGCGGGTAGTCTCAGCGCATTGCTGGATCGCACCGAAGCGGCGTATCGCCAGGTGACCGGCAAATCCGGCGTCGATGCGCCCTTTCTTTCCAACCACGATCAGAACCGGGTGATGAGCCAACTCGATGGCAACGCGCAGCATATGCGCATGGCCGCCGCGATGCTGCTCACCCTGCCCGGGCATCCTTTCATCTACTACGGTGAAGAGCTCGGCATGCGCGGACAAAAGCCCGACGAGAATATCCGAGAGCCGATGCGCTGGCATCGCGACGATCAAGGCGCCGATGAAACGCACTGGAAGGCCTTCAGCGCCGGCGACGGCCCTGAGGTCTCGGTCGACGCCGAGCAGGCCGATGCCCATTCGCTGCTGCACTACTACACCTCCCTGATCGGCTGGCGCCGCCAGATCAGCGCCCTGCGCGACGGCACGCTGAGCGCGTGGTCGCAAGACAACCCGCAGATTGCCGCCTGGCAGCTTAGCGATGCGCGAAGCCGCGTCCTTGTCGTGCACAACCTTTCGGGCACAGCGCAGACGATTGATGTGTCGAACGCCAAAGGTCACCGCTTCGATGCGCTGCAGGAGCAGAGCGAGCCGGGCATCACCCTCGCTGGGGGAAAACTGCAGCTGCCGCCGTACAGCAGCGCCATCGTGCGCTGAGCGCGTTGACGGCTGGATGCACAAAGGCCTCTTCCAGCGTGGAAGAGACCTTTGTTTTTTTGTCGAGCTTTCGCAGGCGCGTTTAAACCAACCCTCTTACAAGCTTGCCGAGAACGTCACGAAAAACTGCCGCGGTGCAATGGGGTAAGTGTTGTACGTACCCGAGGCGGCGCCGACCACCACTTCATACGCGCCTTTTTTCTGCAGCAGGTTGCTGACGTTCAAGCTGATTTTGGCATCGTGCAAAATGCCCAGCGAGCCGGGTATCGCGTAGCTGGCCTGCGCGCTGAGCAGGAAGTAGCTCGGCACCGACAAGTCGTTGGTGTAGGTCGCATAAACCTTGCCGACGTAGTCGCCCACCAGCTGGCCGCTGATCGCGCCGTAGTTCGCGCTGAAAATGAACTTGTTCAGCCACTCCGGGCTGCCCGGCACGTTCTTGCCCGAGGTCGGCACCACGGTAGTGCCGCTGAGGTAGTTGTCGTTGTACTGCGACTGGTTGTACGACAGGGCGTCGTAGAAACTCAGGTGATCGCCGAAATGCAGCGTACCGGCAATATCCACGCCGTTGGTGGTGACGCTGCCGACGTTGGCGATGATCGCTGCGCCGCCGACGATGGACGAAATCACCGGGGTCGGGCTGATCGACAGCAGACGGTTGGAGAAGTCCACGTGGTAGACGCTGACCTGGCCGTCGATACCGCTGATCGGCCCGAGGTTGAAATCGTGCTGCGTGCGCAGGCCGAGTTCTTCCGTCCACGAGGTTTCCGGCGACACCGTCTGCTTGAACTGATCGAACGCGGCCTGGCTACCCAGGCTCCAGGGTGACAGGCCGCCCGCGCCGTAGGTGATGAACTGGCGCGTGTTTTTCTGCACGTTGGCGAACAGCTGATCCTGGCTGGTGATATCCCAGGTCGCGCCGACCTGGGGCAAAAATTTCTGCCGCGTGTCGATGGTGCCGACCGGCAGCTGCGTCACGCCCACGGTCGAACCCGGCAGCGGCTGGGTCGGCACGCGGCCGGTAGCGAACTGGAAGCTGGATTTGACGCCGGCGGACAAGGTGATTTCCGGCGTGATAAACCACTGATCGGACACGTACGGCTGCACGACCTGTGTGCGGTTTTCGACGTTGTACTGCGTGATCAGCGGCGTCAGATCATCGTTCGGCCGCTGATACGGCGAGGTGGGGTCGTTGACGTCCAGCGCATACCAGCGGCGGTACTGGCCCGAGCGGTTCAACTCGTACCAGACGCCCGCGTCGAGCTGGTTATTACCGGCCACCCAATCCACGCTGGAAAGAAAGCCGGTGCGATTGATCTGGTATTCGGTGGTGCGCGTGGCGTAGCCCGAATTGCCGAACACCTGCCTGAGGTTCTGACCCGGGTAGTAAACGCTGAAAAGTGCCGGCAGCCCCGCCACCTGGATCGGGCCGGCCACCACCCCGACGCCGTCGTTGTGGTGGAAGTAGACCTGGTTGCTCCAGGTCACGCCGTCGCTGATCTTCCAGTCGTACTTGGCGTACGTCAGATAGTCGGTGCGCTGGGCGTCGCTGTAATAGTTGCGATAGTTGTTGCCGGCCGAGGCGGGCGGCGCGCCGTTGGCCCCCAGATAGGCCAGCGCGTACGGAAAATTCGGATACGTAAAGGCGCGCGTATACGGCAGCACCGTGCCCTGACCCGCCGCGGTGCCGTGATAGATGCTGTCCTCGTTCGGCTCGACCTTGTCCGAGTAGTCGGCGAAAAAGGTGAACTTGCCGTTGCTGTCGTCGTGCACAAACTTGCCGTCGGCCTGCACGCCGCGCTGATGGCCGGCGAAATCCCACGCGCGCTGATCCTGGTTGACGAACGAGGCATACGCCGAATTGCCGTTGCCGAATTCGCCGGTGTCGTAGCGCAGGTAGCTGCGCGTGGTCGAATAGCTGCCGAAGGTCTGTGCGAACTTGAGGCCGGAAGTCTTGGACGGATCGCTGGAGACCGTGGTCACCGTGCCGCCGAGATTCGAGGTCGACGCGGTGGATAGATCGCCCGCGCCCGACGCCAGCGTCACCGAACCCACGTCTTCGCTGATCACCGCGCGCTGCGGCGACAGGCCGTTGTAGTTGCCGTACTGCTGGTCGCCCAGCGGCACGCCATCCATTGTGTACCCGAGCTGCTGCGTGCTGAAACCGTGCACGAACAGCTGCGTGTTCTGCTCGTTGTTGCCCCACGGATCGGCCGTGAGATACAGCACGCCGGGCAGGGTTTCGATCGCTTTCAGCGGGCTGGCGCCCGGCTGGATTTTCTGGATCTCCTTACCGGTCAGCGACACCGCCGAGCGAGTGCTCTTGGCGCTCACCACCACCGAGTCGAGATCCTTGGGCGAAGCGCTGGCGCTCGAAGCAGGGCTGTCCTGTGGCGCCGCTGGCGCTGGCGCGGTATTCGCTTCGCTGCCAGTGACGGTGCTCGACGACGTCGTGACGTCAGCGGCCATGGCGCCATGGCTGGCCAAGGTCCCCGCGATGGCAGCAGCCAAAAGACGGGCACGGTATGGCCGCACGGGCATCCGCGCGGATGAGCAATCTGACATTTTCAGCCTCCAATGACGCGGCCGGCATTTGCCATGGCCGCCACAAGCGCCGGCGCTGAAGCGCGACGCAACTTATTGCGGAATGCTAGGCAAGCGGCATGTCATTGCGACTTGTTTGAAGTGACAGAACGACGTCAACGGTTCGGCGACTGCTGCGCGCGCGCCAGCCGCGGGCTGACCATCGGCACGGTGAGCATGGTGCTGGCCACCGCCATCAGCAGCAGCGCAGTGAAGGTGGCGCCGGTAATCAGATGGCGATCGAGCAGAATATTGACGAAGATGATCATGATCAGCGCCTTGGTCTGCAGCAGCCAGCCGATGATCCACGTATCGCCTTTCGGCCAGCCGAGCCAGCGGCCGGCCAGATGGATGCCGGTCAGCTTGCCGGCTACAGCGGCGACCAGCAGCACCGCTGCGGCGATAAACACCGCGCCCCCACCGACCGTCCAGTTGGTGCGCAGTCCGGTCGACAGGAAAAACACCGGCATCACCACCAGCAGCACGTGCTTGCGCAGCAGGTCCATATGACCCTGGTTGAACCACTCACGATCGATCACCGCGCCGGACAGAAACGCACCGACCATGAAATGCAGGCCCGCGCGATCGGCAGCAAAGCCGCAGGCGGCCAGCCAGATCAGGCCGACGTACCAGCGATCGGACTCGGGTATTCGCTGCATCAGCTCGCGGAACAGCCACGCCGCCGGCGCGAACAGCAGCAGAAACAGCAGCTGCAGACCGACCCGATGCCAGTCGAGCAGGATCAGCGCCAGCACGCCCCAGATCGCAAGGTCGTCCAGACTCGCATAGCGCAGCACGCGCTGGCCTAGAGGCGCGCGCATGATCTCCAGCTTTTCCATCAGCAGCAGCAGGATCGGCAACGCGGTCACCGCGCAAGCCATGCCGACGCCCAGCAGAAACTGCCAAGGCGCGGCAGCTTCGCCGATAAAACCCGCGCGCCATGCCAGCAGCCCGGCAGCCGCCAGGCTTCCAAAAATGAGCGGTACGCCCAGCGCCAGGCCGGCGGTAATGCCGCACTCGCGCCGCTGCAGCCAGACCTGCTTCAGATCGAGCTCGATGCCGGCGATCCACACGAACACCATCACCGCCCACCAGGCGATGCCGTTGAGCGCCTGGATCACCGGCGCACTGAACACGGTGGCGTAATAGCCAGGGAAAGCCGCGCCCAGAATGCCCGGCCCCAGCACGATGCCGGTAACGATCTGCACCACTACCAGCGGCGCGTAGTAATCCGTGCGGCCCAGCCGCCAGATCAGGTACGGCACGCTGAAGATGATCGTCATGGCGATCAGAAAAATATCGGTGCTGCTCATTCGCTCTTCCGGCTTGCCGTGGCTGGCGCGCTATCGCGGTGATCGTAGCGGATTTTCCTGCGTTATCTGGTGGCATGCGCACATGCCAACACAGGCGCGCGCGCAACGAGACATCACAATGGTCTACTCACACGAGGCCCGTTAAGGTAGACACATCACGCCGACTCTCAGCAATTTACCGGCGCCGATCAACGCCCCAACCGACTGACTGCGACGCGAAGAAAATTCTCACCCATGGCCGGCCTCACAGGCCCGCCAACAAGCCTATAGAGATGCCATGTCGATCCATGTTGCCCTGACCCATATCACGCATTACCGCTACGACCGGCTGGTAAAGCTCGGCCCGCAGGTGGTGCGTTTGCGCCCTGCGCCGCACAGCCGCACGCCGATCCTCAGTTACTCGCTGAAGGTCGAGCCGGCCGGCCATTTCGTCAATTGGCAGCAGGATCCGCAAGCCAACTGGCTGGCGCGGCTGGTGTTCCCCGAGCCCACGCGCGAGCTGCGCATCGAGGTCGACCTGGTCGCCGAGCTGTCGGTGATCAACCCATTCGACTTTTTTCTCGAGCCGTACGCCGAAACCATTCCCTTCGCATACGACGCGGAACAGGGTGAGGAGCTGGCGCCGTATCTGAA
>CAIKJM010000576.1 GCA_903827735.1 uncultured Rhodanobacter sp.
CGACAATGCCAAACCCCATCCAGCTCTGGTCGTAATGCATGGCGCTTCTCGCTTCCTCGTGGGCTACCGCTCCATTATGCCGTGAAGCGTCGCCTTACCGCGTGGGCGTATTGCCGCCAAGCATCGTCGACGGGCATTCGCGCACGTCAAACCAACGCAGCTTGACGCTACCCGGGTGCAGCGCCGCACACACGGTCGCGTGCATGGGCGTTTGCGCGTAGTAGGCGCGACTTACCGCGACCTTGTCGCCCATCGTTTCCGGCCCCCACGGCGCCAGCACCAGATAAGGCTGCGGATGTTTGCCGCTGGAGATGTACTTGCCCTGCACTTGGGTCGAAAAAACCTGCGGCGGCTGCTGGTCGAGCAGCACGTCCGACAAGCTCAGTACGCCGGCACCATAGGGAAAGGCGACCAGCGCCAGCAGCAGCGCACCCCAACCCAAGGCATGCGGCTGGTCGCGGCGACCGTTCACCAGCATTACTGCCGCCAGCAGCGGCAGCCCGACCACCACGCCGTATTCCAGCACCGAGCTCACGTCCAGCAGGTGGGTATCGAACAAGGCGCGCACGCCCAGCACGACGCCGGGCAGGATCAGCATGATGGCGATATTCGGCCGCACGTCATTGCGCGAGGTGTCGAAGCGGATCAGCCCGCGCGACCAGCCGACCAAGGCCACCGCACACCACGGCAGCAGTGCCACCAGCGCGATCACCAGCAGATACGGCCGCGGATACACGTACGCCCACGCACTCACCGCCATCGTTGCCAGCTGCGCCACCTTGGCGAGCTGGCGCGCCGTGGCCAGGCGACTTAGACGTTCCTGCGGGCTGGCGCCATAGGCGCGATCGGCCGCCAGCTTGGCCCGCGAGGCGTCCCGCTCCTGTTGGTCCAAATCCGGTAGAGTCGCGATCCACGCGTCCAGCACGCTGTCACCCTGATAGCCCGAATCCAGCCGCAGCGGCGCGCCGCTTCTGGTCACCAGTACCGATATCGGCTTGCCTCGCGTCGGCACCAGGCGGCGGCCTTTGATGTCGTCGCGACGCAGCCGCCGCGTGCTGAAAAGCCGGCGCGCTTCGATCGCATCGGCGCGAAGCGTGAGACACGACACCCTGCAGGACGCCGCCATAAACAGCCCCAGGACCAACGCGCCCAGACCAATCCATAAAAATACGGCCGGCGCGGATGCTTGCCGGATTTGCATGAACATCAACCAGACGCCGCCGGCCATGATCGCGGCGGCAATCACATAGACAAGCCAGCGCACCGCGATGGAATAACGATAGGTCCGAGGATAGCTTGCGCTCGCCAGCACCGATTGCCTGTATCCCGTGTCGCCGGAAACCTGATCCATTGTTTTCCCCTAGTTGATTCGTCCATGCCCCTTGCCGATTCTGCATCAAGCACAGGCATCCGAAAACCAACCGGAACAGCGCGCGCTAAACTTCGATTCGCTAAGCCCCTCCGCAAGGCTCGTTTATGAAAGCTGTCATCGATTCCCGCGCCGCCCTGATCGTCGTCGACGTGCAGCCGGATTTCATGCCCGGCGGCGCGCTGGCCTGTCATGAGGGCGACGCGATCGTGCCCGGCATCGACGCGTTACTGCGCGCCGGCGTTTTCCAACACGTGGTGGCCACGCAGGACTGGCACCCCGCCGGTCACGTCTCCTTCGCCAGTTCGCATGCCGGCAACAAGCCGTTTGATCAGATCACCCTGTATGGCCAGCCGCAAACGCTGTGGCCGGATCACTGCGTGCAGGGAACCCGCGGCGCCGCGCTGCACGGCGGCGTGGACTGGTCGGCGCTGAATGCGGTGATCCGCAAAGGCAGCCGCGCCGGGGTGGACTCGTACAGCGGCTTTCGCGAAAACCACGGGCCGAACGGCGAACGGCCCAGCACCGGCCTTGCCGGGTGGCTGAGCGAGCGGGGCGTGGTGGAGGTTTACGTCTGCGGGCTGGCGCGCGATGTCTGCGTTTTATGGACGGCCCAGGACGCGGTGGAAGCCGGCTTTCGCACGCGTGTGCTGTGGGATCTGACCCGTCCGGTAACACCGGCGACGGACGAGGCGACCCGCGAGGCGCTTGTGGCCCAGCGGATCGACATCACGGACGTCAGCGCTCTGGGGTCCATCTAATGGGGCAGCTGCCCGGCCGTTAGCGCGTCAAATTAGCGTCCGCGACCATTGCTGTGGCAGCAGAATCGGAAACAACCCTGCCGCGCGCGATCGCCAGTCCAGCTTCAGCAGTTCCTTGTCTTTGCTGATCAGCCAGCGGGCGCCACTGGCCAGGGTCAGCTCAAGAAATTTTTGATCGTCCGGATCGGCGCAGCGCGGCAGCCAGGCGTCATCCGCAACAGTGGATTCTTCAGCATCCAAATGATGGATCAGGCCATCGAACGCCGCGCTCACCGCCGGTCGGGTGGCGTCGTCGATCGGTACCTGCGGGTAGTGCAGCACGCGGCGCCATTCGTCACGACAATCGTCGCGTGTCACCGCCTGCACCGAGCCGTTGCGCAGCGCGAGCATCAGATGCGCGCAATGCGGATCGTTGAACAGAAACAGATCGAGGCAGACATTGGTATCCAGCACGATGCGCGGCACGCTTGGCGCCACCGGATGGTCCGCCGTCATCAGGCGTCGTTCTCACCGGCCGCGCTGACCTGCGGTTCGCCGTCGTCGTCGATGCGCACGCTCAGGGAAATCGGCCGGCAGCAGACTTGGCAATCTTCGATGTAAAACTGATCGCCGGCCGACTCGTCGACCAGAATCTCGATCGGCTCGCCGCAGTAGGGGCAGGAAATATCGCAGGGCGTAGGCATAGACGCATGACCTGTACACGGCGGGCCAGCTTGCCACAGAGCCGTCGCCGGATGCGCGCAAGCCAGGCGCTACAATCGCCGCACCGGCCCTGCGCTGCATTTTCCCCACGATAAGGCTCGCGATGAAGTCACCGCCCAAGCGTTTCAGGCAGCGCCCGCGCATCGTCGATGTCGGCGGCAGGGCGTTCGTCAGCATCGGCCTGTCCCAGCGATTCTGGGACGACATCTATCACCGCGCGCTGACCATTCGCTGGCCGGTATTTTTTGGTCTGATCGGCGCGATCTTCCTGTTGCTCAACGCCCTGTTTGCGACGATCTACCAACTCGGCGATAACGCGATCGCCAACCAGTATCCGCACGGTTTCGGCGGCGCGTTCTTCTTCAGCGTCGAAACGCTTTCCACCGTCGGCTACGGTGACATGCATCCGCAGACGGTGTATTCGCACATCGTGGCCACGGTGGAAATCTTCACCGGCATGGTCAGCATCGCCGTGGTGACCGGCCTGATCTTTTCGCGCTTCTCGCGGCCGCGCGCGAAAATCCTGTTCGCCGACCATCCGGTGGTTCGCACGATCGACGGCCAGCCCACGCTGATGATCCGCGCCGCCAACACACGGCAGAACGTGATCGCCGAAGCGTCGGCGCAGCTGCACCTGCTGCGGCTGGAGACCTCGCCGGAAGGCTTTCGCCTGCGTAAGATCTACGACCTCAAACTCACCCGCGACCGGCACCCGATTTTCGTGCTCAGCTGGAGCTTGATGCACGTAATCGACGCCAGCAGCCCACTGTTCGGCGAAACGTCGGAAAGCTTGGACCGCAAGGAGGCCATACTGCTGCTGACGATCGAGGGCATCGACGAAACCACCGCACAGTCGATGCTGGCGCGCCAGCGCTGGAACCACAGCGACCTGCGCTGGAATCATCGCTACGTCGATCTCGTCAACGAGGATGCCGACGGCGTCAACACCATCGACTACAACGTCTTTCATCACGTGGTGCCGCTGGATGAAGGCGAACAGCCACCCGGCTGATCCGATGAGGCTGTAGTAAAGATCGCCGCCGCCCTTACCGGCAAGGCGATACACTGCGCGCACCGAAACTGCATGCTGCACGAGAAAACAATCATGGCCGAGCGCGAGTTCAACCACTACCGTGCCCGCTCCGGCGCCACGCTGGAAGGCTCCCGCTATACCGCATACCTTGCGATTACGCCTCGCGGCAACGGCTTCCCGATGTATTTCGCGATCTGCGAAAACCGCAGCTTTCGCGCCAAGGACATCGCCGAAGCCGCCGCCGCCAAGGCGCTGGCGGACATGACCGGGCTGGAAGACGACGGCACGCCGATCTTCCCCGAGGGCTACACCGGCTTCGACGACGATGCGCCGGCCGACCCGGCCTGACGCGATTCAGCCGCGCAGGCCATCACTCGGCCCGCTGAGAAATCTCGGCCACGGCCGCCGGAATATCGGCCGGCAGCGCCACCGTAATCACCCGCTGTTCGTCGTCACCCAAGCCGGTCTCCAGCTCGTGCGCCCAGGTCACGTGATACGGCAGGTGCACGCCCCAGCCACCGAGCCGCACCACCGGCTCGATATCCGAGCGTAGCGAGTTGCCGACCATGGCGAACTGCGCCGGCTGCAGATCGAACTCGCTGAGTACGCGGCGATAGGTCTTCGCGTCTTTTTCCGACACGATCTCGATGCGCTGAAACAGATCGGCCAGACCCGACTGCGCTACCTTTTTTTCCTGATGAAACAGGTCGCCCTTGGTGATTAGTACCACCGCGAAGTCCGCGGCCACCTGCTCGACCACTTCGCGCATACCGGGCAGCAGTTCGACCGGATGCTGCAACACCGCCTTACCTAGCTCGACGATGCGATGGATATCGCTCGCCGAAATGCGCTGACCGGTCATCGCGATCGCGGTTTCCACCATCGATAGCGTCATGCCCTTGGCACCGTAGCCAAACAGTTCAAGATTGCGCTGCTCGGTCGCCAGCATGTCGCTGTGCACGCGGCCGTCGGCCAGATCGACGTAGTGGCCCACGATGGACGCAAAGGCGGCGTTAGCCTGCTGGTAATAGTCTTCGCTGTGCCAAAGCGTATCGTCGCCGTCGAAGCCGATCAGTTGAAGCATGGTGAAAATCGTCTATTCCATGATGAAGGGGTGGTCTCGATACTCGGCGCAACGGCATCGTACTATCCGGAATCAGTGCCCGTGGCGATGATGAATATCGGGCACGTGCGGATGGCTGTGCACGAGCGGTTCGTGCCGGTGCGGGTGCGTATGCGGCTCCTCGCCATTCCATTCGACATCGTGCGCGTGCTGATGATGCTCATCGTGGCGATGGCGATGGTCGTGCGTCATTGCCTCATGTAGGTGCGCGTGTGCGTGATGCTCGCTGACGTGCAGCCACACGCCCAGCGCCATCAGCAGCCCAGCCAGCCAGAACGCGACGCCAGGATGCTCGCCAAAAAGCAGCAGCGACAAGGCAGCCCCAACAAACGGCGCCGTCGAAAAATACGCGCCGGTGCGGGCGGTGCCAAGACTGCGCAGAGCCAGCACGAACAGCACCAGACTCAAACCGTAGCCGACAAAGCCCAGCAGGCCTGTCGCCAACAGCGGCAGCACGGCAGGAAACCGGTAGCCTACGAGCAAGGCCGCGGTGATGTTGATCGCTCCGGCAACACCGCCCTTGATCGCAGCGATGTGGAAGGGATCGCCGCCGGACACCGATCGCGTCAGGTTATTGTCGATCGCCCAGCAAAGGCAGGCGCCAGCCACGGCGAAAGAGCCCCAGGCAAAACGTGTCGGCATTGATGGCTGGTCCGGCCACGAAAGCACAACGCAGCCAGCAACGATAGCCAGCATGCCCAGAAAAACGCGGCGATCGACGTTCTCCCGAAAAAAGACCCAGGCGATCACCGCGGTCAGCACGCTTTCCAGATTGAGCAGCAGCGATGCGCTGGAAGCCGTCGTCTGCGTCAGCCCCCACATCAACAACATCGGCCCCAGCACGCCGCCGAACAGCACGGCGCCGGCAAGCCACGGCGCATGTCGCCTAATAAGTGGCGCTTCACCGGCCGGCTGTTTGCGCCATCGTCGCGCAACAATCCAAAACGACAAACCCAGGCCCGAGCCCGCGTAAAGCAGACCGGCGACCAGCAGCGGCGGCACCGTACCGACCAGGGTCTTGGCCAACGGCGTGCTCAAACCGAACAGGGCTGCCGCAGCGAGCGCCTGCACCATGCCTCGCACGTGCTCGCGGCGGCTTGAGTTCATGCTCGGATGATAAACCGGCCAAGCTCGAGAAACGGCCGCGCGGACGCGGCGATTCGCTGATGAAATTCTATAACGCGGCGATTCTCGTCTAAGCTTGCCGCATGTGTTTGACCCGCCCACCGCTGCTGACTCGCCTGCGCCGCCACCGCGGCCTGTGGGTGCTGGCTGTGGCGGTGCTGCTGATCAAACTCGCTGCGGGCACCATTTGTCTGACCGATGGCGCGTACCCAATTGACTCATTAAAGAATTTCGCTGCGTCCAGCAGCCTGTCCGTCGATGCGCCCGCCGACCCGACGGCAGCGGATGAAAACGGCGGCTGCGTGTTGGGCGAAGCCGGCGGCTGCCACTGCGCCTGCGCACACACGCTGCCGCTCCCCGCGGTTGCTTCGCTTTCCGTCGCCAGGATGGAAATGCATTTCGAGGCTTTAGCCATCCATTCGGGATTCGAACCGGCTACGACCGGTTCGCTGCTGCGCCCACCCATCGCCTGAAAACCCTCCGTTTCGTGATGCCGCCGCGTCTGCGGCGCATCGCTTCGTGAACTGTTTTCAGGAGATGTTCCATGTCCGTTTTACGTTCGGTGCCGCTCGGCGCCGTGCTGCTGTTTGCGTGCGCGCTCGGCGCCGCGCCTTCGACCTCATTGTCTGCAACACCTGTCGCCACGCCGACCACGGGCAATTCACCGCGTCTGCGCGATGCCGTGGCGCGCGTGTGGAAAGCCAGCCCTGAAGTCGAGGCGGCACGTGCCGAGCTCGACGCCGCTCGCGCCCGCGCGCTGGCCGCCGCGCAGCCGATCTACAACCCGTCGCTGTCGCTGGACGCCGAGAACGCCGACGTCGATCGGCGCACCGTCGGCGTCAGCGTGGCGCTGGATCTATCCGGTAAACGCGCGGCCCGCGCGAGCCAGGGCGACGCCGAAGTGCGCGTCAGTGAGGCCGGCTATGACCTGTTGCGGCGCGATGTCGCC
>CAIKJM010000577.1 GCA_903827735.1 uncultured Rhodanobacter sp.
ACCGACCGCCTGACAACGCATGGCATGCTTGGTCCTGACTCGAACGAGAAAGGAAACGAATTTGGCACGCGCTAAACACGTGGGAAGAGGATGGATGCTGGTCGGCAGCGTTGCAGGGATGGCCTGCATGACAGCCTTGGCCGAATCGTCGGCACGTCCATGGATGAACACCTCGCTATCGCCTGACCAGCGCGCCACGCTGGTGCTGAAGGCGATGAACCAGGATGAAAAATTCCGGTTGATCCGTGCGGACTTCGGTCAGCCCAGTGATGGCAGGGCGATGCCTGCCGGCGCGCTGAACTCAGCCGCCTATGTGCCGGCACTGGCGCGCCTCGGGCTGCCTGTTTTGCAAGAGACCGACGCCGGACTCGGCGTGGCCAAGGCGGATAAGAGCGGTGGCGCGACGTCGCTGCCCAGCGGTTTGGCCACCGCTGCCAGCTTCGATCCGCAGATCGCCTACGCCGGCGGCGCGATGATCGGCAGCGAGGCGCGGAAAAAGGGTTTCAACGTCATGCTGGTCGGCGGCGTCGATCTGGAGCGCGATCCGCGAAACGGCCGCAATTTCGAATACGCCGGCGAAGATGCGCTGCTGGCGGGCACGATCGCCGGCAACGCGGTGCGCGGCGTGCAGGATCAAAAGGTCATCGCCACCGTCAAGCACTACGCGGTCAACGCGCTGGAAACCGGGCGCAATACGCTGAGCTCACAGATCGACGAGCCCGCCGCGCGCGATGCCGACCTGCTGGCATTCGAGATCGCCATCGGCATTGGTCATCCAGGTTCAGTGATGTGTGCCTACAACCGCTACAACGCCATCTACGCCTGCGAAAACGACTGGCTGCTCAACAGCGTGCTGAAAGGCGACTGGAGTTATCCCGGCTATGTGATGTCCGACTGGGGTGCAGTGCATAGCGCGGGCAAGTCGGCGCTGGCGGGGCTCGACCAGGAATCAGCGGGCGAGGTGTTCGACCCCAAGGTGTTTTTCGATCAGCCGCTGCGTGCGGCTATCGCTGCCGGCGAAGTGCCGCAGTCACGCGTCGACGATATGGTGCGGCGGATTCTGCGCAGCATGTTTGCCGAGGGAATCATCGATCATCCCGCCAAGGCAGCGCCGATCGATTTTGCGGCCGATGGTGCGGTTGCGCAGAAGGCGGAAGAGGCTGGAGCCGTGCTGTTGCGCAACCAGCACGAGCTGCTGCCGCTGTCGCCTTTGCTGAAGTCGATTGCCGTGATCGGCGGCCACGCGGACAAGGGCGTGCTCAGCGGTGGTGGTTCTTCGGTGGTGTATCCGCCCGCCGGTAACGCGGTGCCCGGGCTGCCGCCGGACGGCTGGCCGGGGCCACGCGTCTATCAACCGTCTGCCCCGATGGCAGCAATCGAGCGTCGTTTGCCGGGCAAGGTGCAGTTCAACGACGGGCGCGATATGGCGGCGGCCGCGCAGTTGGCCGCGCATGCCGAGGTGGCCGTGGTGTTCGTCGAGCAGTGGGATGCCGAGTCGTTCGATCGACCCGACATGACGCTAGCGGATAACCAGGACGCACTGGTTGCGGCCGTTGCCAAAGCCAACCCGCACACTATCGTGGTGCTGGAAAACAACGGTCCGGTACGGATGCCGTGGCTCGATCAAACGGGCGCTGTACTCGAGGCGTGGTATCCGGGCGCGGGCGGCGGCGAGGCAATTGCCCGACTGCTGTTTGGCGAAGCGGCGCCGTCGGGGCGGCTGCCGATGACCTGGCCGAAAGATGAGTCGCAGCTGCCGCGGCCGCAGATTCCCGGCGCGGGGCTGGCCTCGATCGGCATGCCGCCGCAGGGCCAGCCGGCCGATACGGTCGACTACCGCATCGAAGGAGCGGACGTCGGCTATCGCTGGTTTCAGAAGAAACATATCGAGCCCCTGTTTCCGTTCGGCTACGGGCTGAGCTATACGCGCTTTGGCTATGACAGGCTGCAGGCGAAGTGGGCGGACGGCAAGCTGGTCGTCGCTTTCGATGTCAGCAATCTCGGCTCTCGCGACGGAACCGATGTGCCCCAGATCTACATCACGCTTCCCGGCGAAAACCACACGCGGCGCCTGGCTGGATGGCGTCGAGTCACCTTGAAAGAGGGCGCCACGCAGCACGTGGAAATCACCGCCGATCCGTGGATTCTCGCGGCTTTCAACGGCCAGCAGAAAAACTGGCAGCGTCCGGCTGGCAGCTATCGTGTCCAGCTGGGACACTCGGCCACGTCGTTCGACGGCGAGACCAGCGTCGAGCTACCTGCGGCGAGCTTCAGCGTCCGTCGCTCCCGCGCATCGCCTTGATCATGATGCCCATGCCGATCACTCCCACGACTAGCCCGATACCGGCGCCCCATAGCGCGCCGTGCTGGCCGTCGACCAGATAGCCGATGCCAAAGCCGATGAGAAAAAACAGCGGTACGGGTAGGCAGCCCATGCGAGGTTCCTGATGGCGGTATCGGCGAGAAAGTAGCCCGTATCAGGTGAAATGGCAGTGGTCGATGCTGTTCGCGGTGGCATCGGCAGGGCGCGTCGTAGCATGATGCGCCATCTTTGACTCGGGATCGGGCTCTACCATGGACGTAGCGGCAACCTCTGGCGCGTCTTCCGCCAGCGAACAGGACCAGGGACGTATCGACGAACAGCGCATGGCCGATGGGCTCGCGCTGCGTATTCGCCATTGGCCGCTGGCGGACGCCAAGCGGGCTGTGCTGATCGTGCATGGCCTGGGTGAGCACAGCGGCCGCTATGCGCATGTGGCCGGCTGGTTCCGCAAGCGGGGCTTCGACGTGCTCAGTTACGACCAGCGCGGACACGGCGAAACGCCCGGGCCGCGCGGCGCGCTGACGCATGCAGACGATCTGCTGACCGATCTCACGGCCGTCTATAAAAGCTATGCCGCCAAGCACGCGCGTCCGCCGCTGCTGCTGGGTCACAGCATGGGAGGGCTGGTCGCCGCGCGCACGGTGCTGGATGGCCGCATCCAACCCGGCGCCATGATGCTGACGTCGCCAGCACTGCGCAGTTGGGAAGGCGCCGGCATGCGCAAGCTCGCGCACGTGCTGGCATCGCTGTTGCCGAATCTGCCGCTGAGCAGCGGTCTCAAGGTCGACCATATCTCGAACGACGCGTCGGTCATTGCGGCCTACCG
>CAIKJM010000578.1 GCA_903827735.1 uncultured Rhodanobacter sp.
AAAGTAAAAAGACGCGACTGCTTGACTAGGCCAGATACGGACATACGGCCTTAGTCGCCTTATGAATCGCACATGGTGTCTCCGGCGAACCCGGTTCGATCCACACTAACGATATGCGAGGCATGGCGGCAGCCTCGGAAACTACTCAGACCCGCGATTGAAGCCCGTGCATCTCAAGCGCACCGCCATCGCCGGGCTATCTTTACCCGGATAAACGCTGGTGCGGCTGAATCCAGTGCTCTAAAGCAGCGCATCATCGCGGCTGTAAATGCCGGTTTCGAAGGTGACTCCGCTCGTTGAAAAGCAGCTATACCCGCCGTAGCACGCTGTCGATGTGGATATGCAGGAGCTGACGGCGCGCTGATCGAGGCTGAACAAGTCCTTGGACTGTCGTGCAGATAGATCTCTTACGGGTCTATCGCGCCGCGAGTTCTTACAGTCGCAACAACGGCCAATTGTCGTGTGAAGGGACTGCAGCAGGTCCTTAACGATCACGCGCAGAAGCACGCTATCTTGATCCGCGGCGCGGCGCTACGGAATACGGCTTGACCGTATCGACCGCTGGGAGTCTGTCCAGCCGCGGATACCGCGGTGGCGCATCCGTGGATAGATACGCTGTAGGAAGGGCAGTTGGTATTTTCCTGCCACCATGATCTGTGCTGCTCGGTTTGCCGACCCGTCTCGATTGCGGTGGTTCAGCTATGGTGAAAGCGCCGAAGGCCACCTAACGTATCTTGATAAAGATATATCAAATAGACGGCTAAATGACTGTCAAAAAAATCCCGACTTTCGTCGGGATTTTTCTACCAACGAGGCGACGGAGTCGACTCAGATGACGTAAAGGTCTACGTAGGCGTTGACCGGTAGCGCTTCGAGTTTCTCCTGGTCGAGCGACACGTCAAGAATGGCCTTCTGCTGTTTGGCCGGAAAGCGCCTGGCCAGATTGATGCGGAATTTCTGCTCCAGCAGCGGAATGCCGTCGGCGCGGCGGCGGCGATGGCCGATCGGGTACTCGACCACGACTTCGTCCAGCTTGCTGCCGTCGTTGAACTCGACCGTCAACGCATTGGCGATGCTGCGCTTGTCCGGGTCGTGGTAGTCCTTGGTGAACTGCACGTCTTCCACGCAGTCGATCTTGTCGCGCAAGGCATCGATGCGCGGGTCGGCGGCGACGCCGTCCTCATAATCGCTGGCGGTGAGGTTGCCGAAAATCAGCGGCACCGCAACCATGTACTGGATGCAGTGATCGCGATCGGCCGGATTGTTCAGCGGGCCTTTCTTGTCGATGATGCGGATGCAGGCTTCGTGCGTGCGGATGGTGATCTTCTTGATATCGTCAATCGTTTTGCCGGCCGCCTTCAGCTGGCCGTGCAAGGTAACGGCCGCTTCCACCGCGGTCTGGCTGTGGAACTCGGCCGGAAAGCTGATCTTGAACAGCACGTTTTCCGACACGTAGCTGCCGTAGGGGCGCTGGAAGGCGAACGGCTTGCCCTTGAACAGCACGTCGTAAAAGCCCCAGGTCGGCGCGGTCAGCACCGAGGGATAACCCATTTCGCCGGTCTTGGCGATAAGCGCCAGACGCACGGCGCGGCTGGTGGCATCACCCGCCGCCCAGCTCTTGCGGCTGCCGGCATTCGGCGCGTGGCGATAGGTGCGCAGGCTCTGGCCATCGACCCAAGCCAGCGATACGGCGGCCAGGGTTTCCTCGCGCGTCAGGCCGAGCAGGCTCGATACCACGGCGGTGGAAGCCACCTTGACCAGCACCACGTGATCGAGGCCGACGCGGTTGAAGGAGTTTTCCAGCGCGATCACGCCCTGGATTTCGTGCGCCTTGACGATGCCGGTGAGCACATCGCGCATCAGCAGCGGCGGCTTGCCCGCAGCGATATTGTTACGGCTGACCCAGTCGGCAACGGCAAGAATGCCGCCGAGGTTGTCCGACGGGTGGCCCCATTCGGCGGCCAGCCAGGTGTCGTTGAAATCCAGCCAGCGAATCATTGCGCCGATATTGAAGGCGGCCTGGATCGGATCGAGCTGGAACTGCGTGCCGGGCACCTTAGCGCCGTTCGGAACCATGGTGCCGGGAACGATCGGGCCTAGCAATTTGGTGCAGGCCGGATACTCGAGCGCTTCCAGGCCGCAGCCGAGCGTATCGATGAGGATATTGCGCGCCGTGTCATAGGCCAGCGTGGAATTGACGGTGTAGTCGAGCGCGTAGTCGACGATGTCGACCAGGACCTGATCCCAGGCGGGTCTGACGTTGCTGATGTGGCTGGTCATGGGTGTCCTTTGGGTACGGAGAAAAGGGTTGCAGCCGGCGCTTCGGCGCAGCGCCGGCGGGGAAAGTCAGCAAGGGTCGCGCTAACGGTAGATTGCGCATAAAGCCTGTGCCTGGTTGGTCGCCAGGAAGCGAACCGGCAACAGTCGCCGTGGCACCCGACATGCAATTTTGCCATCGATGCGCGGTTCAATACAGTGCGGCGCGGGCTCGCCAAGCCATCGACTCTTAATTCGGCGCTTCGATGCACTGGACGCTTTGCGTTTTCGAACATGCGCCACAGTTGACGCGCGGATCGGCTCCATCCACTCGCTTCTTGGCTGTTCTCTCGCTAATCTTGCGATTCCGAGCGAAAAACCGGGCGTTGAGCCCTTTATGGCGTTTTATCCGTTTGGAAAACAACCCAAGTTGTCCTACATTGCCCTAGCCGCAAAAGTGGCTCATTGAACCTATAAATCCCGGGGAATCACATGGCAAAAGCTAAGAAAGCTGCACCTGCAAAAGCCGCGACCAAGAGCGCGTCGCCGGCTGCTCATAAACCCATCAAGGAAGTCTTGAACAAGACTGGCCTGGTTGCCCATATTTCCGAAACGAGCGGCGTGGTGCCTAAAGACGTTCGCGCCGTGTTGGCGGCACTTGAAGGTGCGGTCGCGGGCTCGGTGCACAAGAAAGGCGCCGGTTCGTTCACCCTGCCGGGCCTGCTGAAGATCTCCGCCGTGCACGTGCCAGCCAAGGCCA
>CAIKJM010000579.1 GCA_903827735.1 uncultured Rhodanobacter sp.
ATGACCTTCGTGATACTGGCCGGCGGCATCGATCTGTCGGTGGGCGCAATACTCGCCTTCACCGGCGCGATCACCGCAGGCGTGATGGCGGCAGGCCACGGCATGGCGTTGGCGATCGGCGTGGGCCTCGGGCTTGGTCTGCTGCTTGGCGTGATCAACGGCGTGCTGGTGTCGTGGGGTCGCGTTGCCCCGTTCATCGCCACGCTCGGCACCATGACACTGCTACGAGGACTCACCCTGTCGTACACGCAGGGCCAGCCGATCGGCGTCAGCAACAGCAGCTTCGCCCTGCTTGGCGATGGCTATATCGCGCACCTGATTCCCAACCCGGTGGTGTGGATGTTCGTCGTGTTTCTGGTCTGCGCGTTTTTGCTGCGTGGCACGGTGTTCGGTCGCCACGTGTTCGCGCTGGGCGGCAACGAGGAAGCCGCGCGGCTGTCGGGCGTGCGCATCAACGCCATGAAGCTGGGCGTTTACGGATTATCCGGCCTGCTGTCGGCCTTTGCCGGCATCGTGCTCACCTCACGGTTGTATTCCGCGCAGGCCACCGCCGGCAGCGGCTATGAGCTCGATGCCATTGCCGCCGTCGTGCTTGGTGGCACCAGTCTGGCCGGGGGCCGCGGCTGGCTATTCGGTACCTTGGTCGGCGCGCTGCTGATCGGATTTTTGAACAACGGCCTCAACCTGCTCGGCGTTTCATCGTTCTATCAGCAGGTAGTTAAAGGCGCGGTGATTCTGATCGCCGTGCTGCTCGATCGCCGCAAGTAGTCGCTCTGGGCATTGTCGATATCGACGGCTGATCGATATCGATGCCTGGGTTTCATCAACGCCTGCGCTTCGTCGCGGCCGCCGCATTTCCATCCCGCTTTTTCTGACCATCCATCGGAGCACATCACATGAATAAACTCGGATTTCTTGCCGTATCCACCCTCACCCTGCTCGCCGCTGCCTGCAGCAACCAGGGCCCGACCGATGCAGCGTCGACGCCCGCCGCCGCTTCCACCAGCACTGCGCCTACTGCCGCCGGCAGCAAAACCATTGGCCTGGCGCTGTCGACGCAGAACAATCCGTTCTTCGTGGCGCTGAAAAATGGCGCACAGAAAGAGGCCGCCGCAGATGGCTACACGCTGACTGTCGTCGATGCCCAGGACGATCCGGCCAAGCAGATCTCCAGCGTCGAAGACCTGATCCAGAAAAAAGTATCGGTTATCTTGCTCAATCCCACCGACTCCTCGGCGCTTGCCGGCGCTGTGCAGCAAGCCAATAGCGCGCACATTCCGGTGATCACCCTGGATCGCTCGGTCGACGGCGCGCAGGTGGTCACGCATATCGCCTCCGACAACGTGGTCGGCGGCAGCGAGGCGGCCAAGTTTCTGATCAAGGCGCTCAACAACAAGGGCAACGTGATCGAACTGCAGGGCGTGCCGGGCACCTCCGCCGCACGCGACCGTGGCCAGGGCTTCGACGACGAAATCAAGACCTCGGGCCTGAAGATCATCGCCCAGCAGCCGGCCAACTTTGACCGCGCGCAGGGCCTCAGCGTCACCGAAAATCTGCTGCAGGCTCATCCCGATGTGCAGGCCATTTTCGCGCAGAATGACGAAATGGCGCTCGGCGCCGTCCGCGCCCTCGATGGCGCCAAGCGCGCCAACGTGCTCGTGGTCGGCTTCGACGGCACTCCCGATGGCATCCAGGCAGTCAAAGACGGCAAGATCGCCGCCATCGTCGCGCAGCAGCCGGAAATGATCGGCCAGCTCGGCGTCAAGAACGCCAAGAGCGTGATCGACGGCGAGAAAGTGGAAGCGAAAATCGCCGTACCGCTGAAGCTGGTGACCAAGGACAACGCCCAGTAAGTTTCAGCTGCAGGGTTCTGAAACAAAAA
>CAIKJM010000580.1 GCA_903827735.1 uncultured Rhodanobacter sp.
CCGGGGCGCTGCTGGTCAGACTGCTGTCGTGGTGCAACACTCCTGACACCGGCGGTTCAGCCGTATTGCCCAGTCATCGTTCCGATCGAACACAGGCGCCATCCCGGCATGTCCGCGACATCGAAGTCTGTTTCTGCTGCCAGCTCCGGCGCTACGCCGGGAGAGGCGGGTCACGCGGGCGGCCGGCGCTTGAGCAAAACGCATTCGGCGTTCTGGGTAATGACCCGCCGCGTCACCATTCTGGCCGCTTCGGTTGATGCAGCATTTCTGGTGTTCTTTCTGGCCGCGCGCTCGCCGTTGCTGGCCTGGCTCAATGTGGTGAGCATCGCCATGTATGTCGCCGCGTATGCGCTGTTGCGGCGGCGACGGAATTTTCTCGCGCTGCTGCTGATCTGGACGGAGGTGGTGGGGCACGCGGCCATCGGTACCTTGCTGGTGGGCTGGGACAGCGGCTTTCACTATTACCTGCTGATGTTCATTCCTGCGATCGTGGTGAGCGGAAGCCTGCGGCGCGTGGCGGCCCCGCTGATCGTACTTTTTCTGGCATATATGGGGCTGCATCAGACGGCACACGTCGTCGGCACGCTGGCACCGATGGGTGATACGGCGCTGCAAATTCTCAACCTGTTCAACGTGTCGATCTTTTTCGCGATGGCCAGTTATACGGCGCGCTTTTATTACGAGCTGGTGCGTAAGAGCGAGCGCAAGCTGCGCGCTCTGGCCACTCTCGACGCGCTGACTGGATTATCTAACAGGCGCCATCTGATCGAGCTGGCGATGCTGGAAATTGCCCGCGCGCGCCACGCCGCTCAGCCGACGTCGCTGGTGCTTGCCGATATCGACGAGTTCAAGGACATCAACGACCGCTATGGCCATGAGGCCGGTGACATGGTCCTGACGCGGGCCAGCGAACTGTTTCGCGAGGCGTGCAGAAGCCAGGACATCATTGCCCGTTGGGGCGGCGAAGAGTTTTTGTTTCTATTGCCCAATACCGGCACCGACGACGCGCTGCAGTTCGCCGAGCGCGTGCGTGCGCGCATCGCCGAGCTGATCATCGACCAGGATGGCCGGACCATCGATTTCACGCTGTCGCTCGGCGTCGCGCAGCTGGCGGCCGGTGAAGCGCTGGAGAGTGCGATCGGTCGCGCCGACCACGCGCTTTATCAAAGCAAGACGCAGGGCCGTAACCGTGTGACGTTTGCTTCGCCGCCGCACGCTAATGCCTCGCTAGCTAGCTAGCTAGCAGCGCAAGCCTGTCCGCTCTGAGTGGCGGGCGTCCAGTCGACCTGTGAGATTATTGGACCATTCTGTTTTGAAGTAAGACGATGCTTTGTACCGAGTGCCAGTCCGGCTATCACGCGCCCTATGACCGCTTTGAGCGCGTAGCGGTAAATCCAAAAGCTCCCTCGTATCTCATGCGTTGCAAGCTGTGCGACGCGCTCTGGAACGAGACCTCCGGTCCCGCCACGCTGATCACCCGCACCGAAGCCCGATGGCTGTATCCACAGGCGCGGATCTAGGCGGTCGCCTATCCGTCCCTGCGTCGATTACGCATTTTCCGGTAGCTGCATGACGTTCGCGCGCCGATGCCAGCGCCGTCGGGGGCTAGAGAACGGCGTGGGCATGACCTTCGGCATATCCGATACGGCGCCACACCGTCTACGCTCGGTCATCTACCGGGGAGATTTGTTCATGTTGAAACCATTGATTGCGGGTATCGCCTTGGCCATCAGCGGCGTGGTGGCGGCGCAGGTAGCGCCTGCCAGCGCATCGACTTCGGCTACGCCCGCGGCGCCGGACTGGGTTGCTAAAAGTAACGCCGACGCGCAGCCGCTGCTGAAGGCGCTGGCCGATTTCAATCCGGAGTTTGCTTCGCAGTTCGGCTTTCCCGGCTTCGACGACAAGGCCATCGACCTCAAGCCCAAGGTGGGCGAACGCTCGCGTGCCGCGCTGACCGCCGCGCGCGACCAGCTGCAGAAAAATCTGGCTTCGGAAACCGATGCGGACGTACGCCAGGATTTGGAAATCATGATCAAGGCCGCGGATCGAAGCATCGAGGGCGGCAAGCTCAACGAGCAGTATCTGTTGCCTTATAACGACATCGGCCAGACGGTTTTCCAGGGCGAGTTCACGCTGCTGCAGGATCAGGTCGCGCCTGCGCGCCGTCCGGCGGCGCTGAAGCGACTGCAGTGCTATGTCGGCATAACGCCCGGCTGCGTGCCCGTCACCAAGGAAGCGCAGGCGCTGTTCCAGGCGAAGCTCGGCGACGCGAAGCTGATCGGCCCGTACAAGGTCGAAGTCGAACAGAATCTGGCCAACACCGGGCGCTACGTCGACGGCATCCGCAAGCTGTACGCCAAGTATAAGATCGCCGGCGCGGGTCCCGCGCTGGATATGCTGCAAAAGCAACTGAATGAGTACGATGCCTGGGTCAAGTCCACCGTGTTGCCGCACGCGCGCACCGATTTCCGCCTGCCGCCGGCGCTGTACGCCAACAATCTCAAACAGGTCGGACTCGACATCACGCCGCAGGAGCTGATCAAGCGGGCCGAGCTGGAGTTTATGGAAACTCAGGCGCAGATGCAGATGATGGCGCCGGACGTGGCCAAAGCGGAAGGCATCAAAGGCGCCACCGATTATCGCGATGTGGTCAAGGGCCTGAAGAAAGACCAGCTAGATCGCGATTCGATCGAGCCTTACTACCATCAGGTGATCGGCAAGATTCAGGACATCATTCGCGAGCAGAGCATCGTCTCC